>NZ_JBSHHD010000046.1:0-24093 GCF_053618155.1 Agromyces sp. NPDC055658
CGGACACATTCCGAACCCGGAAGCTAAGACTCGCAGCGCCGATGGTACTGCAGGGGGGACCCTGTGGGAGAGTAGGACACCGCCGGACATTCTTTCGAGAAGAGCCGCCAGCAGAGATGCTGGCGGCTCTTCTTGTTTAACGCCCCGTCTGCCCCGAGCCCACTGCTCGATTCAGTTCGGAGTGCGTAGCGCTACCGCGGAAGCAGTCGCGTGCGCACCGCCAGCGCTGCGCACGCGACGACCGCGAGCCCGCCGAAGAGGGTCGGCCAGCCGATCGGCTCGTTCAGGAGGAGTGCGGCCCACCCGATGTTCATGACCGGCTGTACGAGCTGCACCTGGCTGACCTGGGCCATCGGGCCGATCGCAAGGCCGCGGTACCAGGCGAAGAAGCCCAGGAACATGCTGACGACGGCGAGATAGGCGAAGGCCAGCCACTCGGCCGGTGTCGCCGCCGGCGGCTGCTGCGCGACCGAGACGCCGGTGAAGGCGAGCATGAGCGGCGCGGAGACCACGAGCGCCCACGAGACCGTCTGCCACGAGCCGAGCTCCCGCGCGAGCAGGCCGCCCTCGGCGTAGCCGATCGCCGCGGCGATGACGGCGCCGAACAGCAGCAGGTCGGACCACTGCAGCCCGCCGAGCCCGCCGTGCTGGAGTGAGGCGAACGCGATCGCCGCGATCGCCCCGAGGCCGGCGAAGAGCCAGAACGACCGCGCCGGCCGCTCCTTCGCCCGGATCACGGCTGTCACCGCGGTCGCCGCCGGCAGGAGGCCGACGACGACCGCGGCATGACTCGCAGGGGCCGTCGTGAGCGCGAACGAGCTCAGCAGCGGGAATCCGACGACGACGCCGCCCGCGACGACGGCGAGGCGAGCCCATTGCACGGCGGTCGGCCAGTGCTGACGCGTGAGCGCGAGGGCGGTCGCTGCCAGGGCGGCGGCGACGACCGCGCGCGCCGATCCGATGAAGAGCGGCGAGAGCCCGCCGACCGCGACGCGCGTGAATGGCAGCGTGAACGAGAAGGCGGTGACACCCAGGAGCCCCCACCAGAGTCCGGCGCGCCCTGAAAGCACTGTCGTCGAACGATGGATAACGCTACTCTGGCCTGTCATGAGTCAGAGTAGCACCGAGCGCATCGTCGCCGACCTGCGGGCATGGATCGCTGCGGCGCCGCCCGGGGCGCGGGTGCCGTCGAATCGGGCGCTCATGCACGAGTTCGGAGCGGGCCCGGTGACGGTGCAGAAGGCGATGCGGCAGCTCATCGCGCTGGGCCTCGTCGAGAGCCGGCCGGGCATCGGCACGTTCGTGCGTGCGACGCGCGCGGTTCGGCCCGCCGACTACGGATGGCAGACGGCGGCACTCGGCGCGCCGCCGTCGCGCACGGCCGCGCTGTCGGCGACGCACCGTCAGGTCGCACCCGACGCGATCGCGCTGCACTCGGGCTACCCGGCCCGCGAGCTGCTGCCCGAACGAGCCGTCCGCCAGGCGCTCGCCCGTGCGGCGAGGACCGACGCCGCCATGACCCGGTCGCCGGCTGCCGGCGTGCCGGAACTCAGGGCGTGGTTCGCGAACGAGCTCGCCGCCGCGGCTCCGGCCGGGGTCGCGCACGCGGCACCGCGCGATGCGCTGATCACTGCCGGTAGCCAGGGAGGTCTCAGCTCGATCTTCCGAGCGCTCGTGGGTGCGGGACGCCCGATGTTGATCGAGTCGCCGAGCTACTGGGGAGCGATGCTCGCAGCCGAACAGGCCGGCGTGGTGCTCGTGCCGGTGCCGACCGGGCCGGCCGGGCCGGACCCCGCAGCGGTCGAGCGGGCGTTCGCGGAGACCGGAGCGCGGGCCTTCTACGCGCAGCCGAACTTCGCGAACCCCACCGGGGCGAGCTGGCCGGTCGAGACCGGACGCGCTGTGCTCGAGACCGTCCGACGTCACGGCGCCTTCCTCGTGGAGGACGACTGGGCCCACGATCTCGGTATCGACGCCGGAGTCCGGCCCCTCGCCGCCCTCGACGACGACGGGCACGTCATCTACCTGCGCTCCCTCACGAAGAGCGTGTCGCCGGCGCTGCGGGTCGCGGCCGTGATCGCGCGCGGGCCCGCGCGCGATCGGATCGTCGCGGACCGCGCGGCGGAGGCGATGTACGTCAGCGGCGTCGTGCAGGCCGCGGCGCTCGACGTCGTCACCCAGCCGGGGTGGGCCGCCCACCTCCGCAGCCTCGGCGGGCAGCTCAGGGCGCGTCGCGACCTGCTGGTGCAGAGCCTCCGCGAGCATGCGCCCGACGTCCACGTCGAGGCGGTGCCCGCCGGCGGGCTCAACCTGTGGGCACGCCTGCCCGACGGCACCGACGTCGACGGTCTCGTCCGCGACGCCGAAGCCCGGGGCCTCGCGATCGCCCCGGGGCGCGAGTGGTTTCCCGCCGAGCCGTCGGGGCCCTTCGTGCGGTTGAACTACTCGGGCGCGGAGCCGGAGCGGTTCCCGGAGGCGGCGCGGATCCTGGCCCGGAGCCTCGCCGCCACGACGTCGGCCTGAGCACGTGCTCCGGCGCCGGCGCTCGGCTCAGATGGCTCGAGGACTCAGGCGCGCTCGAGCTCGAGCGAGAACTCGATGAAGCCGTCGGGTTCGACCGAGACGAATCCGAGGTTCGGCGCCTCGACCCCGTAGTCGGCGAAGGTGATCGGGATGCTGCCGGCGACCTGCCCGGTCGCACCGTCGAGCACGGCCTCGAGCTCGACGGTCACCTGCCGCGTCTCGCCGGCGAGGGTGAGTTCACCCGTGGCGGTGACCTGCTGCACCTCGCCGACGGCCGGCGCCTCGGCGACCGAGATCGGCTCGGTGAGCACGAAGGTCGCCGTCGGGAACTCGTCGGTGCGCAGCGCCGTCGAGCGGAAGTAGTCGTCGCGGTTGGCCGAGTCGGTCGTGATCGAGGCGACGTCGACCGTGAACTCGGCCCCGGTCAGGCTGAGCCCGTCGACCGTGAGCGTGCCGTCGACCTCTGCGGTGCGGCCGGTCACGGTCACATCGGTGCCGTTCAGCACCTCGTCGACGCGATAGCCCGCGTAGGAGCCGTCGGCCACGGTCCACTCGCCGCTGAGATCGGTCGTCGAAGCCGAGGCATCCGCGTCGCTCGAAGCGGTGGGCGCCGCGGTGACGCTGGGTGCTGCGTCGGCCTCGCCGACGATCAGGTCGCGGTAGACGATCGGGCCGGCGATCGCGGCGGTCGCGCCGAGGGCGAGTGCCCCGGCGACGATCGAGGCGATGATGATCTTCGTGCGCTTCTGCATGCGGCTCCTGCCGTGATGTCGTGCGTGCGGACTTCGAGCCTCGCGCATGAACGTATGAGAACGCATGGAATGGTCCGAGAAGGTTCCCAGATGACGGCGGATGTCGCAGACTTGCGCCATGAGCGATGACGCTGCCGTTGCGGGGCTCGCGAGCGACGACCCGACCGCCTCCGACCCGCACGTGCTCGGGCCGGGCCTCCTGCCGACGCCGTTCACGGCCGACGAGATCAGGGCGGCGAGCGGTGTCGGGAAGCTGATCCGACTGCTCGTCGAGCTTCCCGGCGGTGAGCGGTTCGAGCGCGTCAACCGGTTCAGCGGATGCGACCCGGAGGGCGCCACGCTCGAGCAGTGGCGCCTCGACGCCGCAGGCGACGTCGACGGGGCGGTGACGAACGAACGCGTGACGTGGCTCGAGCTGCAGGAGCATGCGGCGTTCCCGGCCGACCACACCGAGCGCACGACCGAGGTGATCGAGTCCCCGCTCGGCACGCTCGAGTGCCTTCGCTACGCCACGCGGCACGGCGACGCGGGATCGTCGGTGTCGGTCTTCTGGTTCGCGCCGGGCTATCCCGGCATGCCCGTCCGCTACGAGGTGCCGACGCCCTCCGGCGTCGTGCGCACGACGGTGGTGTCGGTCGAGGTCGAGCGCTGAGCTCAGCCGTCGGTCGTGGGCCGCCAGCCGAGGCTCGGGGCAACGTGCTCCGCGAACGCGGCGACGAGGCGCAGGTTGAACTCGACGCCGAGCTGGCTCGGGATCGTGAGCATGAGCGTGTCGGCCGACTGGATCGCGGCGTCGCGCTGCAACTGCTCGACGAGCTTGTCGGGCGTGCCGGCGTACGTCTTGCCGAACGTCGAGCGCAGGCCGTCGATGTAGCCGACGCCGTCGCCTTCCTCGCGGCCGCCGAAGTACAGCTCGTCCTCAGCGGTCGTGATCGGGAAGATCGAACGGCTCACCGATGTCCGCGGCTCGCCCGGGTGGCCCGCTTCGCGCCAGGCGGCGCGGAACGCCTCGAGCTGCTGCGCCTGCAGCTCGTCGAACGGGATGCCGCGGTCTTCGGTGAGCAGCGTCGACGACATGAGGTTGACCCCGACACGGCCCGCCCACTCCGCGGAGTCGCGGTTGCCGGCGCCCCACCAGATGCGCGAGCGCAGTCCGGGCGAGTACGGCTCGATCCGCTGCAGGCCGCCGGTGCCCGTGACGGGACCGGCGAACGGCGAGGAGCGGTCGGGCTCCGCGAGCCCCTCGCCCTCGATCGCCTGCAGGAACCGGGCGAAGTGGTCGCGTGCGATGTCCGCGCCGCGCGGGTCCTCCGAACCCGTGTACCCGAACGTCTCGTAACCGCGGACGACCGTCTCGGGTGATCCGCGGCTCACGCCGAGCGCGAGGCGGCCGCCGGAGATGAGGTCGACCGCTGCGGCGTCCTCGGCGAGGTGCAGCGGGTTCTCGTAGCGCATGTCGATGACGCCCGTGCCGACCTCGATGCGCGAGGTGCGCGCGGCGATGGCCGCGAGCAGCGGCATCGGCGACGCCTGCTGGCGGGCGAAGTGGTGCACGCGGAAGTAGGCGCCGTCGACCCCGAGCTCGTCCATGCCCTGCGCGAGGTCGATGGCCTGCAGCATCGAGTCGGCCGCCGACAGCTCGCGGCCGCCGCCGAGCGGGCCGTAGTGTCCGAACGAGAGGGTTCCGAAGCGTCGCATGTCAGAGCCAACGCGGTTCGGGGCGGGTGCATTCCGATGCATGGATGCCTCGGCTCAGGGCCATCCCCGATGCCGCGGTCCTGAATATCCCTCATGATCATCTCGTCAACTCAGGGAGCACGGCGGCGGAGTCCGCGGCTCAACGCGAAGGGCGGATGATCATGGCCGACAGCGTCACGGTCCTGCAGGACGTCGGATCGGGTGGGAAGACGCTCGCGATCCTCGGCGACGGGTTCGCCGCGGGCAACGATCAGACCGTCTACAACACGTACGTGCGCGACGTGGTGATGAAGCAGGTGTTCGGCAGCGGCTACTACAACGAGGATGCCGCGGCCTGGAACATCCGGCGGGTCAACCTCGAATCGGTGCACTCGGGCGCGAGCACGCGCACGTGGAACCTCAACGGCACCCCGTCGAACCTGGCCGACGACACCTCCACCGAGAGCATCTTCGACACCGCGCTCGGCATCATCTCGAACGGCGAGTGGTGGCACAACTGGTTCGAGAACGGCGCGAACACGAAGAAGCGCATCGACGACGCCGTCGCGAAGTGGGCTCCTGGCGCCGCCTTCACCCTCATCATCGTCAACTCGACGCTGCCGGGCGGCCTGCGCACCGGCTCAGTGCTCAAGGTCACGACGCAGGAGGGCTGGGACACGATCGCGCATGAGATGGGACACGGCTTCGGCGACCTCGAGGACGAGTACAGTGCGACCGGCAAGGGGGCGTACGGATCGGGCGAGCCCGCTCGGGTCAACGTCACGATCGAGACCAGGCGCTCCCGCCTGAAGTGGAAGCAGTTCGTGGCGGGCACGACGCCGGTGCCGACCGGCACGGGCGCGGCAGCGGGCTGGACCGCGGGCACGAAGCCCGCCGGGTGGGACGACGCGTCGGACGCCGGGCTCTTCGAGGGCGGCGCGACGTTCGAGACCGCCATCTTCCGCCCCGTGATCGACTGCCGGATGAACAGCAACACGCCCGACTTCTGCCCGGTCTGCTACACCGAGCTGAAGGACACCTACCACGGCCCGGCGAAGCACAGCTTCACGCGAGCGGTGCCGGGGCGGTTCACGTCGAGCCTCGGTTCGGAGTTCATCGGCGTGGAGGACCGGGCCCTGACCGTGTACCGCGCCAACGGCACCCGCTGGGCGCACAAGCGAACGACCGCCGCGATCGTGCCCGGCTCTTGGGAGATCAGGCCGGGCGACCGCTACTTGGCCGGCGACTTCGACGGCGACGGGCGGGACGAGCTCGTCGTCTACAACTCGACCGACTGGGTGTTCCCCTACCTCGCGCTGATCAAGGTCGACGCCGACGGGCGCATGCGCGTGCTCGCGCGCTACGACGGCGACATCCCCGGGTGGGGCGGGTTCGCGCGGCATGACGCGTTCCTCGTCGGCGACTTCGACGGCGACGGACGCGATGACCTGCTCGTCTCCAACTTCGATGACTGGTCGATGCCGTACGTGGCCACGCTCATCTCGACGGGCTCGGGGTTCTCGCAGTCGCACCGGTACGACGGGGACATCCCCGGTTGGGGCGGCCTCGCCGACCACGACGAGATCATGGTGGCGAACGTCGGCGGCACGAGCCGGGACGACCTGCTGATCTGGAACTCGCGCGACTGGTCGAGCGAGTACCTCGGCCTGTTCCGCATGCAGCGCGGCCTGTTCCGGTGCATCCGGATGTGGGAGGACGACCTGCCCGGGTGGGGCGGTTTCGCCGAGCACGACCGGTTCTTCGTCGGCGACTTCAACGGCGACGGCAAGGACGACCTCTACGTCTTCAACGGCTCGGACTGGGCGAACCCCTACCTCGGCATGTTCCGTTCGACGGGCAGCGACTTCGCGTTCGTGCGGATGTTCGACGGCGACGTCCCCGGCTGGGGCGGCATGCGCAGTCACGACCGCTTCCTCCCCGCCGACCTCACGGGCGACGGCAAGGTCGACCTGTTCGCCTGGAACATGGACGACTGGTCGCACGAATACGCGGGCCGCATGATCTCCAGCGGGTCGAACCTGTCGGCGGACTTCCGTGAGGATCGGGTCGGCGAGTGGCGACTCGGTTCCGTCGACCGGTTCGATCGGGTACCCGAGCGCCACCGGATCCGGGTGACGACGGCGCTCTCGAAATCGATCGTGATCGGACCGTTCACGAGGAAGGGGCCGGACCGCATCCTGGCCCACAACGCCGACTGGACGTCGACCTTCAGCGGCACGGCGCCGCTGGCCATGGACTGCATCTACCACCGGTGGGTGCACGACTACCGCTTCGGCCGCAACTGGTGAGCCGGGCACGAGGAGGGGCGAGATCATGGACGAGACCAGCGAGCGACCGCGCAAGCGGCTCGATGAGGAACCCGGCGGTGCGCGGCGCAACGCCGCCCGCCGAGGGCGGCTCAAGGACGGCCGGCTGCTGTCGGCCGCCCTCAAGGAGCGGACCGGACGCCCGAAGCCCGGCGTCGAGGCATCCCTCGCGCTGTACGGTGAGAAGACGCGGCGCAGGGATTGGGGGCCGCAGGTGGCAGCGCGAATCGAACCGAGCCCGGAGGCGAGGAGCGTTCGGCTGCGACTGGAGGTGGAGCGGGGCGAGATCCGCGTGCTCGACAGCACCGTCGTCGATGTCGCGCCGCCCGAGCAGGGCACGGTGCGCGGCACCGCGTTCATCGAGGTGAGGGCGGGCAAGGCCGTCGTCGCCCTGCAGGCCGTCGTCGACCCCGGGCTGAGCATCGGGATCCCGGACCGCACCGATCCCGACGACGCGTTCCGCGGGCACCGCGTCGTCGAGGAGGAGACGTGGGAGGCCGCGGTGCTCGTGCCCCTCGAGGCCGTCGCCGACCGCGACGCAGAGCTCTCGGTCTCGATCTACCGGGCGTCCGAGCGGTTGATCCTCGAGACGGCGTCGGAGTCGCCGCTCGCCCGACGCTCGCGTCGGGTCGAGGAGCTCGCGGCGTCGAAGCCGATGCGCGCCGCCGACCTGCCGCACCTCAGGACCGATCGCGACGGCCGCAAGCCGGAGCCGCGGGCGAGCGCCGACTGAGCGCCCGCACGGCGGTGCGCCGCGCGACGGCCGCCCCTCGGGCTAGCCACCCCGAGGCATCCGGTCTAGCGTGAAGCGCGGGGGAGATTCCGCGCGATTCCGGAATACCGACCCCCTTCGCAAAGTTGAGTTCAGTAGACTCAAGTTTTGAACGAAGGGACAATTGAGTGGCAAACATGCAGGGCGCGCCGAACTCGCAGGAGGAGCAGAAGTCGGCGCTCGAACAGTTCGGCGTCAACCTCACCGACCTCGCGAAGGCCGGCAAGCTCGACCCGGTGATCGGCCGTGACGCCGAGATCCGGCGCGTGAGCCAGGTGCTGACCCGTCGTACCAAGAACAACCCCGTGCTCATCGGCGAGCCCGGCGTCGGCAAGACGGCCGTCGTCGAGGGTCTCGCCCAGCGCATCGTCGCGGGCGACGTCGCCGAGTCGCTGAAGGACAAGCAGCTCGTCTCGCTCGACATCTCCGCGCTCGTCGCGGGCGCGATGTACCGCGGCCAGTTCGAGGAGCGGCTGAAGGCCGTGCTCAAGGAGATCAACGAGGCCGAGGGCGGCATCATCACCTTCGTCGACGAGCTGCACCTGCTCATGGGCGCGGGCGGCGGCGAGGGGTCCGTCGCGGCCTCCAACATGCTGAAGCCCATGCTCGCCCGCGGCGAGCTGCACCTCATCGGCGCGACCACGCTCGACGAGTACCGCGAGTACATCGAGAAGGACGCCGCGCTCGAGCGCCGATTCCAGCAGGTGTACGTCGGCGAGCCGAGCGTGGAGGACACGATCGCGATCCTGCGCGGGCTCAAGGGCCGCTACGAGGCCCACCACGGGGTCACGATCTCCGACGCCGCGCTCGTCGCCGCGGCATCCCTGTCGAACCGGTACATCACGGCGCGCCAGCTGCCCGACAAGGCCATCGACCTCATCGACGAGGCCATGTCGCGACTCAAGATGGAGATCGACTCGTCGCCCGTCGAGATCGACCAGCTCAAGCGCCAGGTCGATCGCATGAAGCTCGAGGAGCTCGCCCTCAAGAAGGAGAAGGACGACGCCTCGAAGGAGCGGCTCGCGAAGCTGCGCGAACAGCTCGTGTCGCTCGAGCGCGAGCTCGCCGAGCTCGAGGCACGGTGGGCGCGCGAGCGCCAGGGCCTCAACCGGGTCGGCGACCTCAAGAAGCAGCTCGACGAGGCGATCACCCAGCGCGACCTCGCACTGCGCGGCGGCGACTACCAGAAGGCCTCGCGGCTCGAGTACGAGACGATCAAGAACCTGCAGCGCGACCTCGAGGCGGCCGAGCAGGCGGATGCTTCCGGCAACGCCGGCGGCGAACCGCGCATGGTCAACGAGCAGGTCACCGACGAGGACATCGCCGCCGTGATCTCGGCGTGGACGGGCATCCCCGTCGGCCGGCTCATGCAGGGCGAGACCGAGAAGCTGCTGCACCTCGAGCAGGAGCTCGGCAAGCGCCTCATCGGCCAGAAGCGTGCCGTCGCGGCCGTCGCCGACGCGGTGCGCCGCTCGCGCGCCGGCATCAACGACCCGAACCGGCCGACCGGCTCGTTCCTGTTCCTCGGCCCGACCGGCGTCGGCAAGACCGAGCTCGCGAAGGCGCTCGCCGAGTTCCTCTTCGACGACGAGCGCGCCATGGTGCGCATCGACATGTCGGAGTACGGCGAGAAGTTCTCGGTGTCGCGCCTCGTCGGCGCCCCTCCCGGGTACGTCGGCTACGACCAAGGCGGGCAGCTCACCGAGGCCGTACGCCGTCGTCCCTACTCGGTGATCCTCTTCGACGAGGTCGAGAAGGCGCACCCCGAGGTGTTCGACGTGCTGCTGCAGGTGCTCGACGACGGTCGCCTGACCGACGGCCAGGGCCGCACGGTCGACTTCCGCAACACGATCCTCATCCTCACCTCGAACCTCGGCTCGCAGTACCTCATCGACCCGGCGCTGAGCTGGAGCGAGAAGGAGCAGGCCGTGATGCAGACGGTGCGGCAGGCGTTCAAGCCCGAGTTCGTGAACCGCCTCGACGACCTCGTCGTCTTCTCGGCACTCAGCGAGCAGGACCTCGCAGAGATCGTCAACCTCTACATCGACCGGCTCGGCGCCCGCCTGCACGAGCGCCGGCTCGAGCTCGGGGTCACCCCCGACGCGAGGGCCTGGCTCGCCGAGCGCGGCTACGACCCGCTCTACGGGGCGCGTCCGCTGCGCCGGCTCATGCAGCGCGAGATCGACGACCGGCTCGCCCGCGCCCTGCTCGACGGCAGCGTGCGCGACGGCGACGCGGTCGTGGTCGCGCTCGCGAGCGACGGCGAGTCGCTCACGGTGACGAGGGGCGAGAGCGCACCCGTCGCCGGCGACGCCGACGACGAGGTCGTCGAAGCCGAACTGCTCGACGACTAGCGCCGGCCACGAGGCATCCGTTCACCCGGGCGGATGCCTCGTGCCGTACGCCGACGCCATGCGGAACCGTCCTCGCACGGTCGCGGAGCCGTGCGCGATGGCCGACGAAACCTACCCCCAGTCCGGGGGAGTCGCGTGCCATCTGTCCCCCATTGCCGGGCGGCGCGTGTCCCCCACGAGTAACGTGACGGCCGGCTCGACCGAGGGCCACGCCGCGGGGCGACCGGGGGGATCGCTCCGCGGATCCCCGGGCGTCCCTCCGGAGGTCATCGTGTACCGTCCGACCGCCGTGGCTGCCGTCATCGCCGCGACCGCGCTCGTCATCAGCCAACCCGTCGCCGCCTTCGCGGCACCCGGCGCAGAGGCGCCGCCCGATCTCGGCGAGGAGTTCGGCGCCGCGCTCGTCACGCGCGACGGCGCGGGCGATGTCCGCTCGGTGCTCAACCCGACCGGCGCGCTCACCGGGCCGTCGGACGCGGACCCGGCCGAGCTCGTGCTCGGCTACCTCGCCGAGCACCGCGACGCGTTCGGGCTCGACGGTGCAGGGCTCGAGTCGCTCGTCGTCGACGACGTGATCACCGACCCGAACGGGGTCGCCTACGTGCAGCTGCGACAGTCCGTCGTCGGAATCCCCGTGCACCACGCCGTCGTCACCGCGAGCATCGACGCCGACGGGCGGCTCGTGCACGTCGGCGGCACGACCGCCGACGTCGCGCCCATCACGCCGGCGGCCCCCGAGGTGACCGCGGCGGAGGCGATCGCCGAGACGGCGGTCGTGGCCTCGGGCGCCGACGTCACCGCCGCCGACGTGCCGGCGGCCGCGCAGACCACCGAGCGCGAGGTCGTGGAGGTGCCGAACTCGATCGCCGTCGACGGGCTCGTCGAGCCGACCCCGCTGAAGGCGGAGCAGCGCTGGTTCATGGACGACGAGGGTCGCAGCCTGCGACTCGCGTGGGTCACCGACGTCGAGGTGTCGGGCGAAGTGTGGGTCGAGTCCGTCGTCGATGCGGCGACGGGCGAGGTGCTCGCCGAGACGAGCCGCTACGCCGAGGTCGGACCGGAGGGCGACGTCTTCGACGAGGAGCATCCCGAGGCGGCCGGCGCGTCGCGCGAGTTGCACCCGTTCTCGGGCATCAACGGCACCTGGGTCGACGACACCACGACGAGCGGCAACAACGTCGACGCGTACCGCGACCTCGACGACAACGACGCGAACGACGAGTACCAGCCGAGCACGCCCGCATCGGGCGACCCCGGCTACCAGGTCTTCGACGCCGCGTTCACCGACGCGTGGGCGACGAACTCGGACGGCAGTCAGGCGAGCCTCGACGCCGACCTCGACGCCATCATCACGCAGCTCTTCTACTACACGAACGTGATGCACGACTACACGTACGAGCTCGGGTTCACCGAGGCATGGCGCAACTTCCAGGTCGACAACTTCGGCAACGGGGGCAGCGACGGCGACCCCGTGCTCGCCGAGGCGCAGGACGGCTGGGACTTCGGCTGCCAGGACAACGCGATGCCGCCCAACGACATCCGCTGCATGAACAACGCGAACTTCGGTACGCCCGGCGACGGGTCGAGCCCGCGCATGCAGATGTACATGTGGTCGCTGCCGTTCCGGGACGGCTCGCTCGACGGCGACGTGATCGCCCACGAGTTCGGCCACGGCGTCTCGACGCGCCTCGTCGGCGGCGGCAGCTTCGACTACGGCGACGACCAGACGGGCGCCCTCGGCGAGGGCTGGAGCGACGTGATCTCGTTCCTGAAGTGGAACGACGCCGTCGTCGGCGAGTACGTCACCGGCGACGCGACGACGGGGGTGCGCAACGTCGCCTACGACACGTCGCCCCTCGTCTACTCGGACTACGACCCGTACGTGCCGGGGCCGAACATGTCGCCGCACGGCAACGGCACGATCTGGGCGACGATGGTGTACGCCGTGCGCGCGTTGCTCGGCGTGCCCGTCACCGAGCAGCTCGTGATCGACGGCATGAAGAACACGGCGGGCGGCGCGAAGCCGACATTCGTCGACGCCCGCAACGGCCTGCTCGCAGCCGACATCGCGACGAACGGCGGCGACCACGTCTGCGCCATCTGGTCGGCGTTCGCGCAGCGCGGGCTCGGCGAGGGTGCCGTCGCGGCCGGGGCGAACGGGCACGCCGCGCAGGTGAACGACGAGACCCTGCCCGCCGCGTGCGCGCCGACCGCCGACGCGGGCGGACCGTATGCGACCGACGAGGGCACGGATGTCGCGGTGACGGGTGCCGGCTCGAGTGCGGGCAGCGACCCGAGCGCGGGCGCGATCTCGGCCTGGGAGTGGGACTTCGACGGCGACGGCCAGTACGACGACGCCTTCGGGGTCAGCCCCTCGTTCGACCGGGTCGGCCAGGACGGCACGTTCACCATCGGGCTGCGGGTCACCGACCTCTACGGCAACACCGCGACCGACACGGCCGACGTCGAGGTGGCGAACGTCGCGCCGACGGTGTCGATCGACCCGGTCGCGCCGCTCGACGAGGCGACGCGCACCGCGACCATCACGGGCGTCATCACCGACCCGGGATGGCTCGACGACCTGTCGGCGACGATCGACTTCGACGACGGCGCCGGCCCGCATCCGCTGACGGGCGCCGAGGAGCACGCCCGGCCCGACGCGTCGCTCGCGTTCGAGACGAGCCACGACTACGGCGACAACGGGTCGTTCGAGGTGGAGGTCTGCGGCTCCGACGACGACACGACGACGTGCGGGTCGGTCGTCGTGGAGGTCGCCAACGTCGACCCGTCGATCGTGATCGACACCTCGGGCATGCAGACCTACGACGGCGTGCAGGCGTTCGTGCTCGATGCCGGGGGCAGCGCGACCGTACCCGTCACGACGACCGACCCGGGCAGCGACGACCTCACCGTCGTGTGGGACTGGGACGACGGCACCACGAGCGAAGCGACGTCGCTCGTGAACCCGCCGGTGCTCGATCCGCCGAAGTCGCCCACCGTGCAGCCGCGCGATGTCGACCTGTCGGCCGATCACGTCTACGCCGAGGCCTGCCTCTACGACCTCGTCACCGAGGTGACCGACGACGACGGCGGCTCGGACGCCGACGACGCCGCGATCGTCGTGGTCGGCGACGGCGAGAAGTCCAAGCAGCACGGGTGGTGGCTGGGCCAGGTGCGCGTGAAGAACGGCAACGACTTCACGACCGCCGAGCTCGAGTGCTACCTCGACATCGCCGTGTTCTTCAGCACCGTGCTCGACACCCCGCTCGACCGCGACGACGCCGCGGCGATCTTCCACTCGCCGCCGAAGAACGACGCGGCCGGTCAGTTCGATCAGTTCCTGCTCGCGGCGTGGCTCAACTTCGCGAACGGGTCGGTCGACCTCGCCACACCGGTCACGGTGCACGGCGTGGCGACGACGTGGGGTGAGGCGATGCTCGAGGTCGAGACGATCCGCACGAGCGTCTCGTCCACGCCGCAGGAGATCCGGCAGGCGAAGGGCGTGCTCGCATCGCTCGCGACGACGAGCGGCTGACTCGTCGGATCGTCGGCTGCGAGGCATCCGCACAGCGGAGCGGATGCCTCGCCGCCTCTGTCCACGCGGCCGGGGAGTCGCTAGCCTTGGCACCGAACGCGGTTCGAAGGGGGCGACGTGACCGAGGAGTTCGAGACGGGCGGAGCGGTGCTCAGCCGTACGCAGGTGAACGTGGTGCGACTGACCGGCCTCGCGGGGATCATCGGGGGGATCCTGCTGATCGTCGTGGCCGTCGTCGCGTGGGTGGGTGTCTCGTCGCAGTTGCGCGCCGAGAACATCGTCATCCCCGATGACGCGCCGATCTTCGCTGGCAAGGTGGTCGACGGACCGATCGACGCGTACGTGCAGGCGGGGGTCATCGACATGCACGCCCGCGACATGGCCGACGGCAAGACCTACTCGGAGCTCGATCAGGACGACCCGCTGCGCACCACCGTGATGAACGCCTCGTTCCTGCGCGCGTCGCTGTTCACCTCGGTCATCGCCTTCGGCATCGCGCTGTTCGCGGGCGGCGTCGGCGTGCTGTTCCTGTTGTTCGGCTGGTCGCTGCGGGTGCTCGTGCCGCCCCTGCCGAAGCGGTAGCGGGTTCGGCGGACCGCTGCCGAAGCGGTAGCGGGTTCGGCGGACCGCGCGATGACGGGCCGCGTGCGCGGGTTCGCGGACCCCGCCGGGTTCAGCCCGCCGCCGGGCCGGCCGGCGACGCGCTCGGGTCGGTCGCCGGCTCTGGCGACGGCTCGGCGACGCCGTTCGCCGACGCGGGTACCCGGCGCTCGAGCGCGAGCGCGAGCACCATGATCAGCACGCAGCCGGCGACCATGGCGGCGATGAACCACGCGCCCTGCCCGACGCCGAGCAGCACGCCGGCGACGACCGGCCCCGTGATCGCGCCGCCCTGGAACGCCGCGGCGTTGATCGCGTTGTAGCGGCCGCGGTTTCGGTCGTCGGCGAGGTCGTTGTAGATCGCCGGCACGGTCGGCTGCAGCATCGTCTCGCCGAAGGCGAAGATGCCCATGAACGCGAGCACGCCGATCGCGGCGGCGAGCGAGTCGGGCAGCAGCCCGGTCGCACCGAGCACGAGCCACGAGAGGGCCCAGACCGCGGCCATCACCTGCATCACCCGGGTGCGGCGGTGGCCCGCGATGAGCTTCAGGACGGTGAACTGCAGCAGCACGATGACGGCGGTGTTGACGGCGAACGAGAAGCCGACGACCTGCGTCGACACCTCGGAGACCTGGCGCGCGTACGCGGGGAACCCCGCCTCCATCTGGCCGTAGCCGATGAACACCGAGATGAAGGTGACGAGCGTCAGCCAGAGCACGGCCGGGCGCTTGAGGATCTCGCGGTAGCCGCCGACCGGAGCCGCGTGCTCGTCGGGCTCGGCGTGCGTGCGCACGTGCCGCAGCGGCCCGAGCAGCAGCGCCATGGGGATGAGGCTCGTCGCCGCGTCGACGAGGAAGATCGCGGTGAACGTGTCGGGGTTGTCGACGTCGACGAAGAAGCCGCCGATGATGCCGCCCACGCCGATGCCGAGGTTGACGAGCGCGAAGTTGACGCCGAAGTACTGCTGGCGCAGGTCGCCCTCGACCACGGTCGCGATGAGGGCGTTGAAGCCTGGCCACGAGACGCCGAAGTTGATGCCGATGAGCACGAGCGCGACCGCGGCGACCGCGGGCGTCGTCGCGAAGGCGAGCAGCGTGCAGCCCGCGATCATCGCGACGAGACCCACAATGAGCACGATCTTGGCGCCGAACCGGTCGATGAGCGTGCCGCCGGGCCCCGTGACGACGAGCCCGGTGATGGCGATGAGGCCCATGAGCGTGCCCGAGACGCCGAGGTCGAACCCGCGCACCTCGTGCAGGTAGATGATCGTGAACGGCAACGTCAGGCCGCGGCCGAGGGTCTGGATGGCGACGGTCGACAGCAGCCAACGCCCCTCGGTCGGCAGGGCGGCCCAGAACGATCTCATGCCGGTCACTCGGACATCTTGGCGGATGCCGCCGACATCCCGCGAACCCGGACTGCGGCAGGGCGGATGGTCGCGTCCCGCGTGCGGCTCCGGCACCGATCGGTCGGAGGTACGCTTCGAGCATGACTGCCCTGCTCGACCGCCTCGAGGCGGAGCACGACGAGTTGCGGTTCGCCGCGTTCACCCTCGACGACGCCTGGCGGCTCGGCTCCCGGCTGCGCACGATCGCGGCCGAGCGCGGCCTGCCGATCGCGATCGCGATCTGGTTCGGGCCGCAGCGCGTCTTCCACGCCGCGCTGCCCGGTGCGAGCGCCGACAACGACGGCTGGCTCGACCGCAAGCACCGCGTCGTGGAGCGCTACGGCAAGTCCTCGCTGCTGGTCGGCGAGGAGTTCCGCGCGAAGGGCGAGGACTTCGACACCCACGCCCGCCTCGACCCGCAGCTGTTCGCCGCCCACGGCGGCGTGCTGCCGCTGCGGCTCGTCTCGGGCGCGGTGATCGGCGCCGTCGGCGTCTCGGGGCTGCCGCAGCTCGACGACCACGAGCTCGTCGTCGCGCAGCTCCGCGCGATGCTCGGCGAGGCGCGCGAGCGGTGACGGCCCGGGCGGCGCACGTCGACGCAGCCCGAGCCGCCGACGGTCACCGACTCAGCTGCACGCCCCGAGGGTGGTCGACCGCCCCCGGAACGAGTGCGCGCAGTGCGATCAGACCGGGGTCGCCCTCGGCCCATTCGGTGGTCAGCGCGACGTACCGCGCGGTCGCGTCGACCGCCACCGACCCGCGCGTCGCGCCGGCCTCGAGCGAACCGACCTCGCGGAACGTGATGCCGTCGTCGCTCACCGAGACGATCGCCGCCGGGGCCCCGTCGCCGTCCCACAGCGTGGTGACGGTGCCGATCTGGTGCGCCGAGCCGAGGTCGGCGACCATGCGGCCGTCCGCCCCCGGGGTCCACGCGGTGCCGGCGTCGCCGTCGACCGCGCCCTGCGGCGAGGTCATGCCCTCGGGCAGCACGGACGCCGGGAACGTGAGCGCCGCGAGCGCCAGGTCGGGCACCGGGAACGCGGTCGCGCCCGGGAACGACGCCGGCGCCGCGACCTTCGGCTTGCCGATCGGCAGCGTCCGCGTCTCGCCGGTCTCGACGTTCGTGACGTCGATCGTCTTCACGGCTCCCGCTCCGGCATCCCCGCCGTCGGGCCGCGCGACGCGCACCGTGCGGCCGTCGAGCACCGACACCGCGACACCGGCCGCCCGGACCGCGGCCGCGGTCTTCACCGCGGCTCGCGGAGCGAGCACGACCGCGTCGCCCGCGGGCACCGTGACGGTGAGGGTCGAGGCATCCGGCCCGAGCACCTGGTCGCCGGCGAACAGCGCCACGGTGTCGCCGACGTAGGGGACCGCGACGTCGGTCGTGACGTCGGCCCCGGTGAGGTTGAAGGCGGTGAGGTAGCCGCCGAGCGAGCTCACGAGCAGTCCGTCGGCGCTCGGCTGCGGCGCGGCATCCTGCGCGGCCGTCGCGGCGGCGTCGCCCGGCACCATCTCGACGAGCATCGGACGGTCGCCGCCGCCGAGCCGAAGGGTGTTGATCCCCTCCTTCTCGCTCGACACGGTGATCGGCGCCTGCCCGCCGCGCACGACGTAGCCGGCCGCGCCTTCGACGTTGATCCACGACCCCTCGGTCGTGGCGACCTGGTCGCCCGTGTAGCGGAAGCTCGCGGCATCCTGCCACGTCTCGCCGTCCGCCGACACCTGGATGCGGTACTCGCGACCGGCCGATGCCTCCCAGCCCAGCTGCACCTGCGCGATCGCGGTGGGAGCGCCGAGATCGACCTGGATCCACGAGTCGGCCCGGGTGCGGTCGGCACGCGACACGGCCCAGCGCGAGGCCGGGTCGCTGTCGGTCACGCTCGACGGGGCACGACCCGTGTCCGAGCTCGATGCCGTCGCCGGCTTGCCCGCCGCCGCGTCGACGCCGGTCGCCGTCAGTGCGCGCATCGTGAAGAGGGAGTAGCCGTAGGCGGGGTCGCCCTGCACCCCCTGCATGCGCACGAACCTCGCCTCGACCGGAGCCGGGGCGGTCGCGCCCGCCGGCGTCAGGTCGACGGTGTCGAGGCGTGCGACGTTGGCGTCGGCACTGCCGGTGTAGGCGGTCTGCGTGGTCCAGGTCCGGCCGTCCGACGAGGTCTGCACGAGATAGCGCTCACCGGCGCTCACCTCCCAGGCCAGTCGCACCGAACCGACGCTCTTCTCCGCACCCAGGTCGACCTGGATCCAGGAGTCCGCACGCGTGCGCTCGGCGACGGCGACGGCCCAGCGGGTGGCGGGGTCGGCATCGGTGACCGTCGAGGCCCGACGGGCGGGGTCCTCGCTCGAGGCGGTCGCGAGGCGTCCGGCGGCCAGGTCGGTCGCGGCCTCCGCGCCCGTCCCGTAGGCGTGCAGCGAGTACAGCGAGTAGCCGTAACGGGCGTTGCCCTGCTGGCCCTGGATGCGCACGAAACGCGCCGACACGGGATCGAACGACAGGTCGTCGATCCGGGCGGCGTTCGCGTCGGCCGGGTTCGGCGGCGTCACGACGGGCAGGGTGTCGGTGGCCGACCCCTCGGCCGTGTAGTAGGTGCGCGACCCGTCGAGGCCGTTGTAGCCGCCGAGGTCGAGGTTGCGCACCGAGACGGTGCCGTCCTGCCAGCCGGCGCCGGTCGAGGCGTACAGTGCCGCCCCGTTCGGCAGCGTCACCTGGCCCGCGTAGCCGCCGCCGATCCGGAAGACGGATGCCGTGCCCTCGAAGCCGTCGCGCGGCGCGGTGTAGGTGCTCGTCCGCCGCTCGTCGACGGTCGCCGCCGAGTTCGGGTACAGGTACGGCGTCGAGCCCGACAGCGCGAACAGCCACGAGTCGTGGCCCGGAACCCAGGGGAACTTGAGGAAGCCCTTCTTGCTGGATGCCGCCGCCCACGCGTTCGCGGACTGCTGCACCGAGAGACCGGGGCCGGCGCCGAAGTCGCGCACCCCGGCGAGTCGGGCGAAGAACTCGTCCTGCGGCGCGGGCCGGACGACGCCCTCCGCCGATTCGGCGGCCTCGACGTGCAGCAGGTACGAGATCGCGATCTCGGCGCGCGCCTCGGGTTCGTACTTGGGCTCTCCCGAGAACTTGGCCAGCCGGTCGACCGGCGGGTACGCCTGGTAGGCCTCGAGCGACGCGGCCATGTTCGCCTCGGCGCGCACGGCGTCGGGGTCGCGCAGCACCTGACCGAGGAACGCCATCGGGATCACGTCGCGGCCGTAGAGGTACTCGCGGTCGTTGACCATCGGCATGAACGGCTCACCCTGATTCGACATCACCATCTTGATCGACCGCCAGAGCTCGGCCGAGTTCGGCTGGTGCTTCAGGTACTCGGGGATGGGCTGGTCGTTCAGGATGAACTGGATCGCGTTGCGCCCGCCCGAGCGCCAGATGTCGGACTGGTAGTGCGGGCCGAACGACCCGTGGTTCTCGACGAGGTACGTGTCGTAGATCGTCTGCATCGTGTTCGTCGACACCGGCTTCCCGGCGACGACGGCCGGGTTGTTGAGGTCGGCGGTGGGCTGGCCGGCGGCGTTGCGGGCCCAGTCGCCGAGCTGCTCGTTCCAGCGCGAGGCGTCCGCATGGTCGGGTGCCCAGGCGAGACCCGGCGCGAGCGCCTGGGTGTACACGCCCGCCTCCTCCTGCGCGGTGTCGCCCGCGTGCTTGCCGGTGGGCCAGTCGGCCGTCCACGAGCCCGACAGCGGGTCGTCGCCGTAGTCGAGGTCGGCGGTGTAGGCCGACTGCCCGACGGCGATCGTCTCGAGGTTCTTCTGCGTCGTGGCGTCGAGCCGATCCCACAGCACGCGGCCCGCGTCGAGGAAGTACGACTGGAACGTGGAGTCCCAGAACATCCGCTTGCCCCAGGTGCCGTTCGGGTCGACGAAGCGGTTCTTGGCGGCGTAGTAGCGGATCGTGTCGATCGTGCGCTGGGTGAGCTGGTCCTTCGAGATGCCGGCGATCTCGGCGTCGTAGTCTCCGTGCGTGACGATCACGGCGTTGCCGAGCACGACCGCGAAGTTGAAGTCCTTGGACTGGTACGCGTTGATCGCCGGATCCCACACCGAGTTCACCCAGCGCGTGTGGCGCAGCAGTGCGGCGTAGTAGTCGGCCGCGATCTCATCGGGGGCGCCGAAGGCGGCGGCGTTCGCGACGGGGGCGGCGGATGCCCGGGCTGCGGGCGCGAGGGCGGCGGGCGCGAGGGCGGCGAGCGGTGCGGCGAGGGTCGCCGCGACGGCGAGGGCGACGGTGCGGCGCCATCGGAGCGTCTTCGCGCGAAGAGCGGGTGCGGGGCCGGAGGGGGCCATGGGTGTCTCCTGGATTCAGCGGGCCTTCGGGGTGCCACATGCGGATTCGACAGGAGTCGCATCGTGAGAGATCTCGATATGACAACGCTGTCAGAGTGGGTTCGCTCAGAGTAGCCCGGGGTCGGCGGGGCGTCAAGACGTGCCGCTGTCTCGGTCGGGCGCCCCCCGGCGGATCGCCGGGCGGCGCTTCGTGCCGACGGGGCGGCCGGCCAGGGGTGCCCGGGCTCGAACCGGGAATAGGCTCGAGGGCATGCTCGCCACCGTCATCCACGCTCCCCGGGACATCCGCGTCGAGACCGTGCCCGACCCCGTCATCACGACCGGCGACGACGCGATCGTGAAGGTCGTCGCCGCGTGCGTCTGCGGCTCGGACCTCTGGCCGTACCGCGGCATCACGCCGACGAAGGAGCCGCGCCGCATCGGCCACGAGTTCATCGGCGTCGTCGAGGCCGTCGGCGACGACGTCGTGGGCGTGCAGGTCGGCGACTTCGTGATCGCGCCGTTCTACGTGTGCGACAACACCTGCGTGAACTGCCGCAACGGGGTGTCGACCTCGTGCCTGGGCGGCGGCTGGTGGGGCGGCGACGACCGCAAGGGCGCCTTCGCCGACGCCGGCCAGGGCGAGCGCGTGCGCGTGCCGCTCGCCGACGGCACCCTCGTCGTCGTGCCGGGGCCGGTGCGCGACGAGCAGGTGCCCGGCCTCCTCACCCTCTCGGACGTCATGGGCACCGGACACCACGCGGCCGTCTCGGCGGGCGTCGGGCCGGGCGACTCGGTCGCCGTCGTCGGCGACGGGGCGGTGGGCCTCTGCGCGATCATCGCAGCGAAGCGGCTCGGTGCCGGCACGATCATCGCCATGAGCCGCCACCCCGAGCGGCAGGCGCTCGCCCGCCGGTTCGGCGCGACCCACATCGTCGCCGAGCGCGGCGCCGAGGGCATCGCCGCGGTGCGCGAGCTCACGGGCGGCATCGGCGCCGACCGCGTGCTCGAGTGCGTGGGCACCGAGGAGTCGATGGACCAGGCGCTCCGCTCGGCCCGGCCCGGCGGCATGGTCGGCTACGTCGGGGTGCCGAACGGAGGCCCCGAGCTGCCGGTGCGCCAGCTCTTCAACACGAACGTCGGCGTGAACGGCGGCGTCGCACCCGTGCGCGGCTACATCGAGGAGCTGCTGCCCGACGTCCTGTCGGGCGCCATCGAGCCGGGCCTCGTGTTCGACGTCGAGCTCCCCCTCGCCGAGGCCGCAGAGGCGTACGCCGCGATGGACGAGCGGCGCGCGATCAAGGTGCTGCTGCGCCCGTAGGGCGCGGCGAGCAGATCGAGACCGGCCGCGAACGAGCCCGAGGAGAGGCATCCATGTCGAAAGAACTGAAGCTGAGCGACCGCGTCATCGAGCGCCTCGAGACGGAGGAGACCATCTGGCTCACGACCGTGAACCAGCATGGAACCCCCGTGCCGACGCCCGTGTGGTTCGTGTGGAACGAGGGTGAGCTGATGCTGCTCTCGAAGCCCGACACGCCCAAGCTCGCGAACCTCGCCCGCAACCCGCGCACCGCCCTGCACTTCAACACCGATGAGGTCGGCGACGACGTCGCGGTGTTCACGGGGTCGGCCGAGATCGGCGAGATCGGCGATCGGCCCGAGTGGCCGCGGTACGCCGAGAAGTACGCCGAGGCGATCGAGCGGATCGAGTACACGCCCGAGCGCTACATCGCCGAGTACTCGGTGCCCGTGCGGGTGACGGTCGAGCGCGTGCGCTCCTGGTAGCGGGTCTCGGGACGGCTCGCCGCCCGACCGCCGGTCGGGCTACGCCTCGACGTCGTCGAGGCGGGCGATCACGACCTCGAGCAGGCGGGCGAGCTCGATGCGCTCGTCGTCGCTCAGGTCTTGCAGCACGTCGGTCTCGACGACCGACGAGCCGCGGATCGCGAGGCTGAACAGCTCCCACCCCTCGTCGGTGAGGCTGATGTAGGTGCGGGTGCGGTTCTCGGGGTCGGGCGTGCGCTCGACGAGCCCGCGCTCGGCGAGCTTGTCGAGCCGGTGCGTCATCGACGAGGGCGCGACGTTCGTGAGGTCGGCGAGCTGGCTCGGCGTGAGCGCCTCGCCGGCCTTCGCGAGTGAGGTGACGACCGCCCACTCGCCGGCGGCGATGTCGAGGTCGGCGAGCTGGCGCACGTACCACTGGTCGAGCTTCTTGGTGAGGCTCTGCACGGCGGTGATGACGCGCTGCACCGACTCCTCTCCGCCCGCGGCGACGTACGTCGCGACCGCGCGACGGTGCAGTTCGGGGGCGCTCGGGGTTCGTCGGGGCATACGGGAATTCTCTCACGCATATTTCGGTTGCTAATATTTCGATATCGAATACTTCGCATTCGAAGGGTGAGGGATGCTTCGCCGCCGGCGTCGGCGCGAGGCATCCCTCTGCTCGTCGAGACCTCGGGAGGAGGACACCACCATGCGCGCGCGACTGCTCATTCTGGCCAGCGCCATCGGATCGCTCGGTTGGGGAGCGGTGCTGCCCTACCAGTACGCCTATGCGGCCGACACCCGCGGCTGGGGTGCCCTCGTCGCCGCCGGCGCCTCGTCGCTGTTCTCGATCGGCGCGCTCGTGGCGGCCCCGCTCGCCGGGCGGCTCGCCGACCGCTTCGACCCCGTGAAGGTCGCCGTCATCGCGCAGCTGATCGGCGCCGCGGGCGTCGCCTCGCTCGTCTGGGTCGACGTGCCCGCGCTCTTCCTCGCCGGCATGCTCGTGTTCGGCCTCGGACTCTCGGCCGCCGTGCCCGCCAAGCAGGTGCTCGCCCTGCAGTGGTCCTCGGGCGACGACCGGCGCAAGGTGTTCGCCTACAAGTTCACCGGCGAATCGCTCGGCATGGCCGCAGGCGCGTTCCTCGCGGGGCTCGTCGTCGACCTCGACCGGGCCGACGGGCTCGACGTCGGCTTCGCCATGGCGGCCGGCGGGTTCGTGCTGTCGTCGGCGATCATCGCGCTCGCCGGGCGGGTGCGGCAGGCGGGGCTCGTCGGTGCCGGCGTCGGCACCGCGACCGGTCGCGTGGCCGCGCACACGGGCGCGTTCTCGGCGCTCGACGCGGCGACCGGGGCGATCGCCGCGGTCGACCTCGACGGCGACGGGCACCCCGACGGCGCGGCGCGCTCCCGCGGGGCGCTGCGCAGGATCTTCGCCGAGCCCGCCATGCGCTGGACGGCCGTCGTCACGGTCGCCCTCGCGCTCGGCTTCTACGCCCAGTTCGAGTCGGGGCTGCCCGCCTACGGCATCACCGTGCTCGACGTCGACCCCGCCGCGATCGGCATGGCGGCGGCGGTCAACTGCCTCGTCATCGTCGCGCTGCAGGTGATCGTCGTGAAGCTCACGGCGAAGCGCAGCGCGCCGGTGCTGCTCATGGCCGTGGGCTCGATCTGGGTCGTGTCGTGGCTCATCCTCTCTGCGGCGCAGTTCGCACCCGGCATCGCCTCGGCGCTGTTCGTCATGACCTACGGCATCTTCGCCGTCGGCGAGACGATCTACAGCCCCGTGCTCAACCCGCTGACGGCGCAGCTCGCGCCCAAGGGCATGGTCGGCCAGACGCTCGGCACCATCGGCGCGATGCAGACCGCGTTCTCGGCGGCCGGGCCGCTCGTCGCGGGCGTGCTGCTCGGCGCCGGGCTCACCGACGTCTTCCTCGGCATGCACGTGGTCGTGAGCGTCGTCGCGGTGTTCGCGGCGTGGCGCATCAAGAAGGCGCTCGACCGCAAGCGCGAGCCCGCGGCACGGCGCGACCCGTCGCCGACCACCCCGGTCGACCTCGTCGGGGCCTGACGCGTCGGGGGGGGGGG
>NZ_JBSHHD010000047.1:0-22851 GCF_053618155.1 Agromyces sp. NPDC055658
AGCTCATCGCTCGCGGCATCCCGTTCGTCCGTCCGGGGAGTGCCGGCACGGCACGGACCCTCAGCGGAGTGCGAGCGCGGCGAGCGCCTGCTTCGCCGCCGTGATGCCCGAGTTGCGCGACGAGTGGATCGTGCTCGTCACCATGCCGGCCCAGAAGACCGTGTCGTCGATCGGCCCGTTGAGCCCGGTGCGTCGCGAGAACGGGCCGGGGTAGGCGCCCCGGGCGAACTCGTCCTTCGACCAGTCGTAGGTCGAGGCGTTGACGGCCTGCAACCCCTGGTCGCCGACGGCGGTCCGCACGTTGTCGAGCGCCGCCGCGAGCCGCTCGGCCTCGGGCAGGTCGAGCAGATCCTGCGCGACACCGCCGGTCGCCCACGCGACCGCGATCTCCCCGTGATAGCCGGGCGTTCCGAGTGAGGCGTTCCAGAGGCTCGGCGGGCGCTTCGAGAAGGTCGTCATGACGTCCCACTGCCGCGCGACCGGGTGGCCCGGCGGCACCACCGGCGCCGCGAACTCCAGGATGCCCTTGAACACCGGCAGGTACTCGATCTCCTGGAGCCCGTCGCGACGGTCGGCGGGCAGCGGCGGGTCGAAGGTCACGTCGCCGTGCTTCAGTACGCCGCCCGGCAACGCCACGACGAGCGTCTTCGCCTGGTAGCTGCCGCGACTCGTGTGCACGTCGACGCGGCCGGCCCGATGCTCGACCGTGTGCACCCGCGCGCCGAGCCGGATCGGCAGCCCGGCCGCGAGCGGCCTGAGCACCTGGTCGTAGCCGCCGATCACACGGTGATCGTCGTAGGGATCCGGGAACGGCGTCGACGCCGGGACGTCCTGTTCGGCGATCGCCCACGCGACCGTGTCGACGACCCACGCTGCCGGCAGCACGTCGAACTGCTCGGAGTCGACCTCGATCGCGGCGAGCAGGATGGGGTAGTTCTCGCGCGGGATGCCGACGCGCTCGAGCCAGGCGTGCGCCGTCTCGCCGTCGGCCGGCTCGGGCAGCGGGCCGACCGGCGCACCGAGCGGGAACTTCAACGACGCGTACGTCGTGCCGTCGAGCCACGGCGTACCGGGCGCGAGCCGGCCCCAGATCGACTGCTGGCGCCGGGTCGTGATGCCCTCCGCCTCGATGAGGTCCCAGGTCGAGGCCCGGCTGCCGTGCACGAGCTCCGCACCGCGCTCGATCGGGATGGACATGGTCGTGCGATCGGTCCACATGCGCCCGCCGATCCGGTCGCGCGCCTCGAGCACGAGCACGCTGCGTCCCGCGTCGGCGAGCGTGCGTGCGGCGCCGAGCCCGGATGCGCCGGCACCGAGCACGATCGCATCCCACATGCGGTGGTCGGAGCCCGTGCCGACCGGCCGGCGAGCGCCAGCGGTGAGCGCGACGGTCGCCGCACCGGCCACGCCTGCTGCGCCGATCCCGAGCACGGCCCGTCGCGTGACACCTCCCCCGCCGGCCGTGGTCGTCGTCGTGCCCGTCGCGCGTGTCGCGGTCATCTCCGCCTCCTGGAACCTCGTCGTCACCGGTGGGTCGGTCGCGGCGTCATCGCCCGATCGACGCTGGATGATTCGGAGACTATCGACGGGTGAACATCGATGTCAACGCTGTTGACAGGATCGGAGTGGAGCAGCGACCCGTCAGGTTCCCTGGGCCGTCGGCAGCTCGACCTCGCTGACCCGCTCGCCGGCGAGCCGAGAGCGACGCCGACCGTAGAGCAGGTAGATGACGACGCCGAGCGCGAGCCAGACGAGGAAGCGCACCCAGGTGAGCGTCGTGAGGTTGAGCATGAGCCAGACGCAGAGCGCGGCCGACAGGATCGGAAGCACCGGAGACAACGGCACGCGGAACCCGCGCGGCAGGTCGGGCCGGGTGCGACGCAGCACGACGATGCCGACCGACACGAGCACGAAGGCCGACAGCGTACCGATGTTGATCATCTCCTCGAGGAGCCCCACATCGGTGAAGGCGGCGACGAGCGCGACCACGGTGCCGCCGATGATCTGGATACGGGCGGGCGTCTTCGTGTGCTCGGTCGTCTTCGACAGCCATCGCGGCAGCAGCCCGTCGCGGCTCATCGCGAACACGATGCGCGAGAGGCCGAGCAGCAGCACCATGATGACCGTCGTGAGGCCGGCGAGCGCGCCGAGCGAGATGACGGCCGACGCCCAGTCCTGCCCGACCAGCCGGAACGCGGTCGCGAGCGACGGCGTCTCCTCCGCGGCGAGCTCGGTGTACGACACCATGCCCGTCATCACGATCGAGACGAGCACGTAGAGCAGGGTCACGATGCCGAGGCCGAGGAAGATGCCGCGCGGCAGCCGCTTCTGGGGCTCGCGCACCTCCTCGGCACTCGTGGCGACGACGTCGAACCCGATGAAGGCGAAGAAGACGAGGGAGGCCGCGGCGAGCATGCCGAACACGCCGTACTGCGCCGGCGCGGCACCCGTGAGCCAGGCGAAAAGCGACTGCGTCCAGGCATCCTCGGCACCGCCGGTCGTCGGCACCGCCTCGGGGATGAAGGGCGTGAAGTTCGAGGCCTGCACGAAGAAGAAGCCCACGACGATCACGAAGAGCACGATCGCGACCTTGATGAGCGTGAACACGGCGCCGACGCGCGCCGTGAGCTTCGTCCCGGCGACGAGCAGGACGGTGAAGACCGCGACGATGAGGAATGCCGGCCAGCTGACCTCGACCCCGCCGATGGAGAGGGTCGCCGGGAACGGCACGCCGAAGGCGAGCAGCGCCTCGGAGAGGTACACGCCCCAGTACTTCGCGAGCACGGCGGCGGCCGTGAACATCTCGAGAATGAGGTCCCAGCCGATGATCCACGCGAGGAGCTCGCCCATCGTGGCGTACGTGAAGGTGTACGCGCTGCCCGCGACGGGCACCGTCGAGGCGAACTCCGCGTAGCACATGATCGCGAGCCCGCACGTGATCGCAGCGAGCACGAACGAGAGGATCACGCTCGGGCCGGCGTAGTTCGCCGCGGCCTGCGCCCCGACCGAGAAGATGCCAGCCCCGACCGCGACGGCGATGCCCATGAGCGCGAGGTCCCAGGTGCCGAGCGAGCGTTTGAGGCTGCGGCTCTCGTCGCTCGAGTCGGCGATCGAGGCCTCGACCGATTTCACGCGCAGGTTCATCGCTCCCCCAAGCGGTCATCGCGCCGCGGGCGCGGCGCTGCGTGTGCCCAGCGTACGCCCGGGTGGGTGCGGGCGGGGCGTCGGGACGCGCGCGTCAGCGCACGATGTGCATGGCCCGCGCGGCGTCGGTGAGCGAGCCCGACAGCGACGGGTACACCGGGAACGCCTCGGCGAACTGGTCGACCGTGAGCCGGTGCTCGACGGCGAGCGCGAGCGGGAAGATGAGCTCCGACGCCTTCGGCGCGACGATGACGCCGCCGATGATCGAGCCCGAACCGCTCGAGGCGAAGAGCTTCACGAAGCCCTCGCGGATGCCCATCATCTTCGCCCGCGGGTTCGACGAGAGCGGCAGCTTGTAGACGACGCCCGGCACGACGCCCTCCTCGATCTCCTTCTCGGTCCAGCCGACGGTCGCGATCTCGGGCTGCGTGAAGATGTTCGAGGTGATGTTGCGGTTCTCGGGCGGGTTCACGACGTCGCCCATCGCGTGGAACACGGCCGTGCGCCCCTGCATCGAGGCGACCGAGGCGAGCGGCATGAAGGTCGTGCAGTCGCCGGCGGCGTAGATGTTCGGCATCGACGTGCGCGCGACCCGGTTGACCCGGATGTGCCCCGACTCGGCGAGCTGCACGCCCGCCTCCTCGAGGCCGAGGTCACGGGTGTTCGGCACCGATCCGACCGCCATGAGGCAGTGCGAGCCCTGCACCTGGCGTCCGTCGGACAGCGTCGCGACGACGCCGTCGCCGTCGCGCACGACCGACTCGGCCCGCGACTTGTTCAGCACCTTCATGCCGTTGCGCTTGAACACCTTCTCGATGACGGATGCCGCGTCGGCGTCCTCCCCGGGCAGCACCTGGTCCCGGCTCGAGATGAGCGTGACCTTCGCCCCGAGGGCGCGGTACGCCGAGGCGAACTCGGCGCCCGTGACGCCGGAGCCCACGACGATGAGGTGCTCGGGCACCTGCTGGAGCGAGTAGAGCTGGGTCCACGTGAGGATGCGCTCGCCGTCGGGCACCGCGGTCGGCAGCACGCGCGGCGTCGCGCCGACCGAGAGCACGAGCGTGTCGGCCTCGATGCGGTCGAAGTCGGTGCCGCCCTTGGCGGTCGCGACGATCACGGCGTTCGGACCGTCGAGGCGACCCTCGCCGTGCACGAGGTGCACGCCGGCCTCGAGCAGGTTCGAGCGCATGTCTTCGGACTGCTGCGCCGCGAGGCCGAGCAGCCGCTTGTTCACGGCGGCGAGGTTGATCGCGACCTGGGGCTTCACGGCCTTGTCGGCCTCGCCCTTGGCGTAGAACTGCACGCCGAGGTCGGCCGCCTCCTTCACCGCGTTCGACGCCTCCGCCGTGGCGATGAGCGACTTCGAGGGCACGACGTCGGTGAGCACGGCCGAACCGCCCACGCCCGCACGCTCGACCAGGGTGACCTCGGCCCCGAGCTGCGCCGCGGCGAGTGCGGCTTCGTACCCGCCGGGCCCCCCTCCGAGGACGGCGATCCGTTGCGTGCGCTCGAACTCGTAGGCCATGCTCATATTCTGTCAGTTCCGCGTGCCCGGCCAGCACATGAGCGGCGCCGTGCCCGAAGCATCCGGTGGGTTCTAGAGTGGTGGGATGCACGATGCCAACCCGCTCGACGCGCCCTCAGCTGACCCCTTCGCCATCGCCCGTGAGGCTGCGGCGCAGATCGCCGCCCTGACCGGGGTCGAGCGGCACGACATCGCCCTCACGCTCGGTTCGGGCTGGGGCAAGGCCGCGGAGCTCATCGGCGAGACGACGCACACGATCGCCGCGACCGACGTGCCCGGCTTCTCGAAGCCCGCCGTCGAGGGCCACGTCGGCACGCTTCGCTCGGTGCTGCTGCCGACCGGCAAGCGCGCGCTGGTCATCGGCGCCCGCACCCACTACTACGAGCGCCACGGCGTGCGCCGGGTCGTGCACTCGGTGCGCACGGCGGCCGCGACGGGTGCCACGACGATGATCCTCACGAACGGCGCCGGCGGCATCAAGGAGCACTGGAAGCCCGGCACGCCCGTGCTCATCAGCGATCACATCAACCTCACGGCCGACTCGCCGCTCGAGGGCGCGACGTTCGTCGACCTCACCGACCTCTACTCCCAGCGGCTGCGCGACCTCGCGCACTCGATCGACCCGACGCTCGACGAGGGCGTCTACTGCCAGTTCACCGGCCCCCACTACGAGACTCCCGCCGAGGTGCAGATGGCGAAGGCCATCGGCGGGCACATCGTCGGCATGTCGACCGCGCTCGAGGCCATCGCCGCGCGCCAGTCGGGCATGGAGGTGCTCGGCATGTCGCTCATCACGAACCTCGCGGCCGGTATCCAGCAGACGCCGCTCAGCCACCAGGAGGTCATCGAGGCCGGCCAGGCCGCCGAGCCCGTGATCAGCGCCCTGCTCGCGAAGATCGTCGCCTCGCTCTAGGCCCAGCGCAGGAACCGCAGGAAGGACGACGACGGATGTCGCACGAATTCGACCCTCGCGACGCCGAGCGCGTCGCCCTCGCCGAGGCGTGGATCGCGCAGGACCCCGACCCCGAGACCCGCGCCGAGCTCGCCGCGATCGTCGAGGCCGTGCGCGGCGGCGACGCCGCGGCCGCGGCCGACCTCGCCGACCGCTTCGACTCCCGGCTCGCCTTCGGCACCGCGGGACTGCGCGGTGAGATCGCCGCGGGACCGAACCGCATGAACCGCGTGCTCGTGTCGCAGGCCGCGGCGGGCCTCGCGTCGTACCTGCTCGAGCGGGCCGAGCCCGGCACGACCCCGTCGGTCGTGATCGGCTACGACGGCCGCAAGAACTCCGACGTGTTCGCCCGCGACTCGGCCGAGGTCTTCGCCGGCGCCGGCGTGCGCGCCGTGCTGCTGCCGCGCCTGCTGCCGACCCCCGTGCTCGCCTTCGCGGTGCGCCATCTCGACACCTCGGCGGGCGTCATGGTGACGGCCTCGCACAACCCGCCGAACGACAACGGCTACAAGGTGTACCTCGGCGGCTCGAACCACGGGTCCCAGATCGTCGCGCCGGCCGACGCCGAGATCGCGGCGCACATCCTGAGCGTCGCGTCGGCGACGACGGTGCCCGCGCTGCCTCGCGGAGCGTTCGAGCTCGCCCCAGAGTCGGTCGTCGACGAGTACGTGCGGCGGACGGCCGCGAGCGCCTCCCCCGGCACGCCGGCCGCGCAGCCCCGCGTCGTCTACACGGCCATGCACGGCGTCGGATGGGAGACGGCGTCGCGCGTGCTCGAGGCCGCGGGCTTCGACGCCCCCACGCTCGTCGAGGCGCAGATCGCCCCCGACGCGGCGTTCCCGACCGTCTCGTTCCCGAACCCCGAGGAGCCGGGCGCGATGGACCTGTCGTTCGAGCGCGCCCGCGCCGTCGGCGCCGAGCTCATCGTCGCGAACGACCCCGACGCCGATCGGCTCGCGATCGCGATCCCCGACCCGACGGCGCCCGACGGCGTCGGCTACCGCCGCCTTACCGGCAACGAGGTCGGCCTCACGCTCGGATGGCTCGCCGCACGCCGTGCCGCCGATGCCGCCACCGGCGAAGGCGGGCCGAACGGCGCGCTCGCGTGCTCGATCGTCTCCTCCCCCGGGCTGGAGGCCGTCGCCCGCGCCTACGGGCTCGACTTCGAGGCGACGCTCACCGGCTTCAAGTGGATCTCGCGGGCACCGGGCCTCGTGTTCGGCTTCGAGGAGGCGCTCGGCTATCTCGTGAATCCCGACGTCGTGCGCGACAAGGACGGCATCTCGGCAGCGGTCGCGTTCCTCTCGCTCGCCGCCGAGCTGAAGGCCGCCGGAAAGACGGTCGCCGACCACCTCGACGACTTCGTCGAGAAGTTCGGCTGCCATGCCTCGGGCCAGGTGTCGATCCGCGTCACCGACCTCTCGCGCATCGGCGCCGTCATGGCGCGCCTGCGCGCCGAACCGCCGGCGTCGGTCGGCGGCATCCAGGTCGAGCGCATCGAGGACCTCGCCGACGGGTTCGGCGACCTGCCGCCGTCGGACGTGCTGCGCATCGTGCTCGAGGGCGGTTCGCGGGTGATGGTGCGCCCGAGCGGCACCGAGCCGAAGCTCAAGGTCTATCTCGACGCCGTGTCCGACCGGGGCACGGTCGCCGACCGCCGCGCCGCGGCGACGGCGACGATCGCCGCCCTCGAGGCGGGCATGCGCGAGCTCGTCGCCTGAGGCCCCACCTCGTCGAGCATGCGGTGGTCGACGTCCCCTCGCCGACGACACTCGAGGAGTGCGGCTCGCCACAGCGCTTCGAGCGTGCACTCCTCGCCCTGAAGCGGGCGGTGAGTGCACGCTCGATGCGCTGGGACGGGCACGCAGTTGCGCGACGAGCGCGCAGGCGGCACCGCCGGAGCGACCGCGTGCCTCAGCCGAGCGAGCGCTCGAGCAGCCGCGTGATCTCGTCGACGTCGAAGTAGTTCACGACTTCGACGACCTCGGTGTAGCTGCGACCGATCGCCTCGCGCACCGCACCCGACAGCTCGGTCGAGGTGAGGATGACCTGCGCATCGGCCGCCGCGACGGCGACGCCGGCGAGATCGCTCGCGTCGACAGCGGCCGACAGCTCGAGCCGCTCGAGGGCCCGCTCGGCGTTCACCTTCAGGATCGCCGAGGTGCCGATGCCGGCACCGCACACGGCCACGATCTTCACGCGGCGGCCTCGAGGCCGAGCAGCCCGCGCACCTCGGCGGCGTCGCCCGCGCGGGCGATGCGACCGACGGCGTGCGGGTCGTTGAAGACGTTCGCGAGCGTCGCGACCGAGGCGACGTGCTCTTCGGCGTTCGACACGGCGAGCCCGACGACGACGCGCACGGGATCGTTGTGCGGGTGGCCGAACGGCACGGGCTCGGCGAGCGTCACCACCGCGATGCCCTCGCGTCGCACGTCGGGGCCGGGGCGCGCGTGCGCGAGCGCGAGGCCCGGGGCGATCACGACGTAGGCACCGAACTCCTCGATGACGGCGACCATGCGGTCGGCGTACTCGGCGCGCGTCGAACCCGACCGGGTGAGAGCGCGGCCGGCCTCACGGACGGCGGCTCGCCAGTCGGATGCGTGCGCGCCGATGACGACGGCGTCGTCGGGCAGCGGTGGGAGGTTCATCTCGGGTCCGTTCGGGGGCGGCGGGCGGACGGCGGAGGCTCGAGGCATCCGGCCGCAGGGCTCGTCGTCAGGCTTCGTCGAAGCCGTCTTGGATGAGCTCGGCGAGTTCGTCGCGATCGTCGAGCGGCAGGAAGGCCGCGGCTGCGGCGTTGAGCTGGAAGGTCTCGAGGTCGTCGAGGTCGTAGCCGAACGCGTCGCTCAGCAGCGCGAGCTCGCGGGTGAGGCTCGTGCCCGACTGCAGGCGGTTGTCGGTGTTGACCGTCACCCGGAAGCCCAGCTGGTACAGCAGGTCGAACGGGTGATCGATGAGCTCGTCGCCCCAGGCCGCGATCGCACCGGTCTGCAGGTTCGACGACGGGCTCGTCTCGAGGGCGATCTCGCGGTCGCGCACCCACTGCGCGACCGGGCCGAGCGAGACGTAGGTGTTCTCGTCGTCCTGACGCTCGATCACCAGGTCTTCGGCGAGGCGCACGCCGTGCCCGAGCCGCAGCGCGCGGCCGTCGAGCAGCGCTCCGCGGATCGACTCGAGCCCGTCGGCCTCGCCGGCGTGCACGGTGACGGGCATGAACTGGCTCGCGAGGTAGTCGAACGCGGTGCGGTGCCGGCTCGGCGGGAAGCCCGCTTCGGCGCCGGCGATGTCGAATCCGACGACGCCGCGGTCGCGGTGCCGCACGGCCAGCTCGGCGATCTCGAGGCCGCGGTCGGCGTGGCGCATCGCGGTGACGAGCTGTCCGGTGCGGATGGCTCCGCCCTGGTGCCGCACGTCGTCGGCACCCTGCTCGAGGCCGGCCTGCACCGCCTCGACGGCCTCGTCGAGCGTGAGACCACGGGTGAGGTGCTGTTCGGGCGCCCAGCGGATCTCGCCGTAGACGACGCCGTCGGCCGCCAGGTCCTGCACGAACTCGCGTGCGACGCGCGTGAGCCCCGCCCGGGTCTGCATGACCGCGGTGGTGAGGTCGAAGGTCTTCAGGTATTCGACGAGCGAACCCGAGTTCGACTGGTCGGTGAACCACGTCGCGAGCGACTCCTCATCGGCGGCGGGCACCTCGAGACCGAGCTCGTCGGCGAGCTCGATGAGGGTCTGCGGGCGCAGGCCGCCGTCGAGATGATCGTGGAGCGAGATCTTCGGCAGCGCCTGGATGTTCGTGCCGTCGCCCTCGAGGCGGTACTCGGTCGGAATCGTGTTCACGAGACAACGATAGCGGCGCGGCTGCCGCGAAGTCTCGGCAATCTCGAAGCTGGGATCTCGAGCCGCTCCGCTACCCGATCGCCCGAGGGGCTCAGCGCCCGATGCGGTCGGCGATGAGCGGCCCGCCGTCGTCGATCGGGTCGCCCTCGTCGCCGATGCGCCAGGCGCCCTCGACCGCCGCGAGGGCGCGTTCGAAGCGCGCGGGCTCGTCGGCGTGGAGCGTGAACAGCGGCTGTCCCGCGCGCACCGCGTCGCCGGGCTTCGCGTGCAGGTCGATGCCAGCGGCGTGGTGCACCGGGTCCTCCTTGCGCGCGCGGCCCGCGCCGAGGCGCCAGGCTGCGATGCCGAACGGCAGCGCCTCCTGGGCGACGAGCACGCCGTCGCGGTCGGCGGTGACGACGTGCTGCTCGCGCGAGACGGGCAGCGGCGCATCGGGGTCGCCGCCCTGGGCGACGATCGATCGGCGCCAGGTGTCCATCGCGCGACCGTCGTCGAGTGCGGCCTCGACGTCGTCGCCGTCGCGGCCCGCGAGCGCGAGCATCTCGCGGGCGAGTTCGACCGTCAGCTCGCGCACGTCGGCGGGGCCGCCGCCCGCGAGCACCTCGACCGACTCGCGCACCTCGTTGGCATTGCCGATCGTGAGGCCGAGCGGCACGTTCATGTTCGTGATGAGGGCGCTCGTGGCGACGCCGGCGTCCTCCCCGAGCTCGACCATGGTGCGGGCCAGCTCGCGCGAGCGCTCGATGTCCTGCAGGAACGCACCCGACCCGAACTTCACGTCGAGCACGAGCGCACCCGTGCCCTCGGCGATCTTCTTCGACATGATCGACGAGGCGATGAGCGGGATCGCCTCGACCGTGCCGGTGATGTCGCGCAGCGCGTACAGCTTCTTGTCGGCGGGCGCGAGCCCGGCGCCGGCGGCGCAGATGACGCCGCCCACGTCGCGCAACTGCGCGAACATCTCGTCGTTCGTGAGGTCGGCGCGCCAGCCCGGGATCGACTCGAGCTTGTCGAGCGTGCCGCCGGTGTGGCCGAGGCCGCGGCCCGAGAGCTGCGGCACCGCGACGCCGAAGGTCGCGACGAGGGGCATGAGCGGCAGCGTGATCTTGTCGCCGACGCCGCCCGTGGAGTGCTTGTCGCTCGTCGGCTTGCCGAGGCCCGAGAAGTCCATGCGCTCGCCCGAGGCGATCATCGCCATCGTCATGTCGCGGATCTCACGCCGGCCCATGCCGTTGAGGAAGATCGCCATCGTCATCGCCGACATCTGCTCGTCGGCGACGTACCCGCGGGTGTAGGCGTCGACGAGCCAGGAGATCTCGTCGGTCGTCAGCTCGCGGCGATCGCGCTTCGCGCGGATGAGGTCGACCGCGTCGAACGGTTCGATGGCGGCGTCGGTCATGATTCTCCTCGGAATTCGGCGAGCTGGCGCGGCCCGAATGCGTCGGGCAGCACCTCGTCGATGGTCTTGAAGCCGGAGACGGTGTCGAGCACCATGCCCTCGGCTGAGTGCTCGTAGAGCAGTTGGCGGCAGCGACCGCAGGGCATGAGCGTCGCCCCGTGCCCGTCGACGCACGTGAACGCGACGAGCTTGCCGCCGCCCGACATCACGAGTGCCGACACGAGCGAGCACTCGGCGCACAGCGTCACGCCGTACGAGGCGTTCTCGACGTTGCAGCCGCTCACGATGCGGCCGTCGTCGACGACGGCCGCCGCTCCGACGGGGAACTCGGAGTACGGCACGTACGCCTTGGCCATGGCCTCGCGTGCGCGCTCGCGCAGGTCGGCCCAGTCGATCACGTCGGTGGCGGTCATGCTGCTCCCCCGGTTCGAGATGGGTGACGGATGCCTCGGGGCCGGGCCGGCCCCGAGGCGTCCGGTCAGGATTTGATGTACGGCTTGCCCGCCGCAGCAGGCCCGCGCACCTTGCCGACGAGTCCGGCCACCGCGATGATCGTGACCACGTACGGCAGCATGAGCATGAACTCGCTCGGCACGGGCGAGCCGATCACCGAGAGCGTGTTCTGCAGGTTCGACGCGAAGCCGAACAGGAGCGCGGCCAGCGTGGCTCGGATCGGGTCCCAGCCGCCGAAGATGACGGCGGCGAGGGCGATGAAGCCCATGCCGGCGGTCATCTCCTTGTTGAAGGCGATACCCGAGCCGAGGGTGAAGAAGATGCCGCCGAAGCCCGCGATGGCGCCGGCGAAGGCGACGTTCCAGAACCGGGTGCGGTTGACGTTGATGCCGACCGTGTCGGCCGCCTGCGGGTGCTCGCCCACCGCGCGGAGGCGGAGGCCCCAGCGCGTGTGGAAGAGCCCGACGTAGACCGCCGCGACCGTGATGTACATGATGTACACGACGAGCGTCTGGCGGAAGAAGACCGGGCCGATGACGGGGATGTCGCTGAGCAGCGGGATCGGCAGCCTCGGGAACCTCGGCGGCGAGTTCAGCACGGCGGCGTTGTTCGAGAGCACCTGCGAGAAGAAGAAGTTCGTGAGGCCCAGGACGAGCACGTTGAGCACGACGCCGACGATCACCTGGTCGACGAAGTACTTGATCGAGAACGCCGCGAGCACCATGCCGACGAGCATGCCCGCGATCATCGCGCCCACCACGCCCGCGAGCAGGCCGATCCAGACGACGCCCGTCGACGAGGTGACGACCGACGCGGTCACCGCCGAGGTGAAGGCCCCGGCGAGCAGCTGACCCTCGATCGCGATGTTGATGATGCCGACCCGCTCGCCGAGCACGCCGGTGAGCGCACCGAAGATCAGCGGCACGGAGAGGCTGAGCGCGCCGAAGAGCAGGCCGATCATCGGGAGGGTCGCCCCCGCGCCGGCCCAGGTCAGGAAGCCGAAGAGGACCAGCACCGCGTACACGACGGTGAGCCAGAGCGGCACCCGGCGCTTCGAGGCGACCAGCCAGACGGACACGACCGTGATGACGGCGAGGAGGACGACGACCGCCCACAGCGCGGGCATGGCCGGCACCGAGATGTCGGCGACCTTGATCGCGTCCTTGTCGGATGCGACCAGCCGGTAGGTGGTGTCGCCGACGGGCGGAGCGAACACCGCGAGCGCGAGGGCGAGGAGCGTGAAGATGCCGTAGGCGATCGGCGCCTTCCAGCTCACGACGACGGTCTTGGCGAGGGCGTCGGGCGGCGGCGCGACCTTCTGGTGCTCGGTGACGGTGCTCACTTCGCCGTCACCTCCTTCGTGACGATCGGGCGCGGTCGTTTCGGCCCGCGGGATGGGTCGGGCAGGCGGAAGATGGTGCGCACGAGCGGCGGCGCAGCGATGAACAGCACGATGAGCGACTGCACCACGAGCACGATGTCGACGGGCACGCCCTCGGCGGCCTGCATCGAGTAGCCGCCGGCCTTGAACGCACCGAACAGGATGCCCGCGAGGAAGATGCCCCACGGCGAGGAGCGGCCGAGCAGCGCCACGGTGATCGCGTCGAAGCCGACGCCCGCGTCGATCCCGGCGGTGAAGCCAGTAGTGACCGTGCCGAGCACCTGGCTCACGCCGGCGAGGCCGAGCAGTGCACCCGAGATGAGCATCGCGTAGACGTACATCGACGGCACGTTGATGCCGGCGACGCGCGCGGCGTTCGGGTTCTCGCCGACGGCCCGGAAGCGGAAGCCGAGGCTCGAACGGCTGAGGATCCACCACACGAGCACCGTCGCGGCGAGCGCGAGGATGAAGCCGAAGTGCAGGTTGTACGGCAACCCCATCCACTGGAACAGCTTCGGGAACTGTGCAGTCTCCGCCATCGGCGGCGTCTTCGGGTTCGACGAACCGGGAGCCTGAAGGAGGCCCGGCGTACGAAGCATCCAGGACACCAGGTAGAAGGCGACGAAGTTGAGCATGATCGTCACGATGACCTCGTGCGCGCCCGTGCGCGCCTTCAGGAGGCCGGCGATGCCGCCCCACAGGGCGCCGCCGAGCAGGCCGCCGATGAGCGCGACGAGCATGTGCAGGCCCCACGGCAGGTCGAAGCCGAAGGCGAGCCAGCCGGCGACCGAGGCGGCGATCAGCATCTGGCCGCGACCACCGATGTTGAACATGCCGACGCGGAACGCGAGCCCGACGCCGAGACCGCCCGCGATGAGCGGGGTGGCGAAGGTGAGCGTGTCGGTCAGCGGCTTGATGCCGTCGACGAAGCTGTCGCGCCGGAAGTTGTACACCGACCCCTGGAAGAGCGCCACGTAGGCTCCGGAGACCGAGTCCCAGACGGCGATGAGCGTGTCGCCAGGCCGGGCGAAGAAGTAGGCGCTCGCCTGCTGCACGTTCTCGTCGGTGAAGGCGATCATGATCGCGCCGACGATGAGCGCGAGTACGACCGAGAGCACCGAGATGAGCGCGTTGCCCGTGACGATCTGCTGCCACATCGTGTGCCATCGCGACGGTTCGGGCACCTGGGCCGGCACGGTCGACGTGTCGCGCGGGGTCGTGCCGGTCGGCGTCGCGTCGGCGACGGGCGAGGTGGTCTGCGGCGTGCCGTGCGGGCTCTGCGCGTCGCTCATGCTGCGGCTCCTTCTGCGGGCTGTTCGCCGGCCATCATGAGGCCGAGCACGTCGCGCGGGGTGTCGCCCGGCACGATGCCGACGACCTTGCCGCGATACATCACCATGATCCGGTCGGCGAGTGCGGCGACCTCGTCGAGCTCGGTCGACACGACGACGACGGGCACGCCGCGGTCGCGGGTCTCGACGATGCGCTTGTGGATGAACTCGATCGACCCCACGTCGACGCCGCGCGTGGGCTGGGCGGCGACGAGCAGCCTGAGCTCACGGCTGAGCTCGCGCGCGAGCACGACCTTCTGCGCGTTGCCGCCCGAGAGCTGCCGCACCTTCTCGTCGATGCCCTGCGTGCGGACGTCGAACTCCTTGACCCGGTCGCGCGCGAAGTCGGCGAGGACGCCGCGCTGGATGGTGCCCGCCTTGACGAACGGCGCGCTGTCGGAACGGTCGAGCATGAGGTTCTCGGCGATCGTGAACTCGCCGACGAGGCCGTCTTCGTTGCGGTCTTCGGGAACGAAGCCGACGCCGGAGTCGAGGATCTTGCGGACGCTCTCGGTCGTGAGCTCGATGCCGTCGAGCGCGATCGAGCCGCGCACCCGCGGCTGCAGTCCGAGGAGCGCCTCGGTGAGCTCGGTCTGGCCGTTGCCCTGCACGCCCGCGACGGCGAGGATCTCGCCCCGGCGCACCTCGAAGCTCACGTCGTTGACGACGAGTTGGCCGATGTGGTCGATGACGGTGAGGCCCTGGACGACGAGCGCCGCCTCGCCGAGCTTCGGCGCGTCCTTGTGCACGGTCAGTTCGACCGCACGCCCCACCATGAGCGAGGCGAGCTCGGTGTTCGAGGCGGTCGGGGATGCCTCGCCGACGACCTTCCCCAGCCGGATGACGGTGATCCGGTCGGCGACCTCGCGCACCTCGCGCAGCTTGTGGGTGATGAAGACGATCGACGTGCCGGAGGCCTTGAGCTGCCGCATGATCTGCATCAGCTCGTCGGTCTCCTGCGGGGTGAGCACCGCGGTCGGCTCGTCGAACACGAGCACCTTCGCGTCGCGCGAGAGCGCCTTGATGATCTCGACCCGCTGCTGCACCCCGACGGGGAGGTCGTCGACGAGCGCGTCGGGGTCGACGTCGAACCCGAAGCGCTCGCTGATCTCGCGCACCCGGCGACGGGCGGCGTCGAGGTCGAGGAACCCGCCGCCCTTGGTGGCCTCGTGGCCGAGCATGACGTTCTCGGCGACCGTGAACACGGGGATGAGCATGAAGTGCTGGTGCACCATGCCGATGCCGGCGGCCATCGCGTCGCCGGGCCCGGAGAAGTGCTGCACCTCGTCATTGAGGAGGATCTCGCCCTCGTCGGCCTGGTACAGGCCGTAGAGCACGTTCATCAGCGTCGACTTGCCCGCACCGTTCTCGCCGAGCAGGCAGTGGATCTCTCCGGCCTCCACGGTGAGGTCGATATGGTCGTTCGCGACCAGGCTGCCGAACCGCTTCGTGATATCGCGAAGTTCGAGCTTCATGTTCAGAATCCTAGTGAGCGCGCTGCATCTGCAGCAGATGCTGCGCGGATGTCGGCGGCCCGGATCGCGGGCCGCTCAGATGTTGCGGCCGGCGCGAAAGCGCGCGACCGGTGGAACGCAGATCGGGGAGGCCGGCGAACCGGCCTCCCCGATCAGGCGGTCACGAGCTACTCCTGCGCCGAGAGGTACGACTCGACGGGAACGTCACCCGAGATGATGGCGGCCTTCAGGTCGTCGAGCTCGCCCTGGAGCTCGGGCGAGACCTTCGACTCGAAGTCGTGGAACGGCGCGATGCCGACGCCCTCGTTCTCGAGCGTGCCGACGTACGGGGCCGGGTCGAATTCGCCGGTGCCGGCGGCGAGCACCGAGTCGTAGGTCGCCACGTCGATGCCCTTGAGGATCGAGGTGAGGATCAAGTCGGCGACCGAGGGGTCGGTCTGCGTGAGGTCGGCGTCGACGCCGAGCATCGCGATGTCACGGCCCGAGTCGCGCACGGCGGCCGCGCCCGACTGGTAGATCGGGCCGCCGACGGGCAGCAGCACGTCGATGTTCTGGTCGATGAGCGCCTGCGCGGTCTGGCGGGCCTGGTCGTTCGCCTCGAAGCCGCCGGTGAAGGAGCCGTCCTGCTTGGCGCGGTCCCAGCCGACGACCTTGACGTCGGTGCCCTTCTCGCCGTTGTAGTAGTCGACGCCCTGGGCGAAGCCGTCCATGAAGATCGACACGGTCGGGAAGTTCATGCCGCCGTAGGTGCCGACGACGCCGGTCTCCGAGAAGTCGGCGCCCGCGTAGCCCGCGAGGAACGCGGCCTGGGCGGTGTCGAAGAGGATCGGCTTGATGTTCTCCGAGTCGACGGTGCCGTCGAAGTCGTTGTCGGCCGCGTCGTCGATGATGATGTATTCGATGTCGGGGTTCGCCAGTGCCGACTCGACCGTGGCGGCCGAGAGCGCGAAGCCGACGGTCACGATGACGGAGCAGCCCTGGTCGACGAGGCTCGAGAGGTTCGGGGCGTACTCGGTCTCGTCCTTCGACTCGACCGTGATCGCCTCGACGCCGAGCTCGTCGGCGGCCTTCGTGATGCCCTCGAATCCGAGCTGGTTGAAGGACTTGTCGTCGAAACCGCCCGCGTCGGAGACCATGCACGGCTGGAAGCCGTCGATCGCCTGCGCAGTCGGTTCGGCAGTCTCCTCCGAGGGCGCGGATGCGCAGCCCGCGAGCAGCAGTGCGCTGCTGCCGAGCAGCGCGAGACCGCCGAGCGCGGCCTTCTTGGTCGTGACCTTCACTGTGTCCTCCAAAGACGCAAGACCCCGACCTTCGCGGGGGCTGATCGATGTCACGTTACCCAATGTTTCGTCGAGCGCGATCGTTCCCGGGGCGCGCGATCGTCAATGGTTATGAATACGCGACATTCTGCTCATATGAGCAAGTGATCTGCCCCGCGAACGGGGGTGAAGCGGTACCCGGGGGTCAGGACCGCTGCGGAGCGCTCGGGGAGTCGACCACCAGGTCGCCCGAGATGATCTCCTGGCGCAACCCCTCGATCTCGGCGTCGAGCTCCTCCGACACGAGGGGCGCGAGGTCGTGGTACGGGGCGATCTCTACCCCGCCGTTGGCGAGGCTGCCGATGTACGGGTCGTTCGTGAACTCGTCGCCGACGACGTCGCCGACGATCTCGACCATCGCGTCCTGGGTGTTCTTCAGCACGCTCGTGAGGATCACGGGTCGGTACTCGGCGGAGAGCGTCTCGTAGCCGTCGCTGTCGACCCAGATCACCGAGACCCCGTCGTGCTCGAGCGCCGCCGCTGCCGACCCCTCGCCGACCTGTCCGGCCACCGGCAGGATCACGTCGGCACCCTGGTCGATGAAGCCCTGCGTGAGCGTCTTGCCCTTGTTGACGTCTTCGAAGTCGCCCGTGAACGCGCCGTCCTGCTTCGCCTTGTCCCAGCCGAGCGCCCGCACCTTCGTGCCGTGCACCTCGTTGTACTTCGCGACGCCGTCGACGAAGCCGTCCATGAAGAGCGTGACGGGCGGCTGGTTGCCGCCGCCGAACGTCGCGACGACGCCCGTCTTCGAGACGCCTGCCGCGAGGTAGCCGGCCAGGAACGACGCCTGCGCCGTGTCGAAGACGACGGGCTTGATGTTCTCGCCCTCGACCGTCTCGTCGACGATCACGAAGTCGAGGTCCGGATTCTTGGACGCCTGGTCGGTCGTGGGCTCGGCGAGCTCCCAGCCGACGGTGACGATCAGCTCGCAGTCCGAGTCGACCGCCTGGGCGACGTTCGGCGCGAGATCGGTCTCGCCGGTCGAGATGATCGCCTCGGCCTCGATGCCGTACTCCGCTTCTGCGGCCTGCAGGCCCTCCCAGCTCGACTGGTTGAACGAACGGTCCTCGAGCCCTCCCGAGTTCGTCACCATCCGCGCGCAGACGTCGCTCGCCGCGTCGGTGGGGCCGGTCTCGGGCGCGGTCGCGCACGAGACGAGGGCGAGGGATGCCACGGCCAGCGTGACGACGACGATGCTGCGCTGTGTCCGAGGCATCCTGAACCCTGTCTCTCCGTCGAATGTCGTTCGGTCAGAGCACGTCGCTCGAGCCGCCGAGCCGCAGGGCGTCGACGACCGCCTTCACGCGCTGCGCGTGCTCGCTCGTGGTGACCAGCAGCGCGTCGGGAGTGTCGACCACGACGATATCGCGAACGCCGATGAGACTGATCACCCGCTTCGAACGGCTCACGACGATGCCGCTCGAGGCGTCCGCGAGGACCCGGGCGTGCTCGCCGAGGATGGCGAGCTCGCCCGACCGCCCTGCCGTGTTGAGCTTCGCGAGCGAGGCGAAGTCGCCGACGTCGTCCCACTGGAAGTGCCCGCGGATGACGGCGAGCCGGCCCGCGGCGGCCGCCGGCTCGGCGACGGAGTAGTCGATCGCGATCTTCTCGAGCTTCGGCCAGATCCGATCGACCGCCGGGCCTCGGGTGGCGGGGTCGTCCCACGCCTCCGCGAGTTCGAGGAGTCCGGCGTGCAGCTCGGGCTTGTTGCGCGCGATCTCGGCGAGCAGCTGGTCGGCGCGCGCGATGAACATGCCCGCGTTCCAGAGGTGGCGGCCGCCCGAGAGGTAGCGCTTCGCGGTCGCGAGGTCGGGCTTCTCGACGAAGCTCGACACCGCCTCGGCGTGCTCGGTGCCCGGGATGTCGAGCGGGTCGCCGCACTCGATGTAGCCGAAGCCGACCGCCGGCTCGGTCGGCGTGATGCCGATCGTGGCGATGTACCCGGCCTTCGCCGCGGCGACGGCCTCGGTGACCGCGGCCTGGAAGAGCGCGTCGCCCGAGATGACGTGGTCGGCGGCGAAGGAGCCGATGACGACCCCGGGCTCGCGGCGCTCGAGGATCGCCGCGGCGAGCCCGATCGCGGCCGTCGAGTCGCGCGGCTCGGATTCGAGCACGATGTTCGCGTCGGCGAGGTCGGGCAGTTGCTCTTCGACGGCGCCGCGATGCGCGCGGCCCGTGACGATCATGATGCGCTGGTCGCCCGAGAGCGGGGCCAGGCGGTCCCACGTGTCCTTGAGGAGCGTCTGCCCCGAGCCGGTGAGGTCGTGCAGGAACTTCGGCGCGTCGGCGCGCGAGAGCGGCCACAGCCTGGATCCCACGCCCCCGGCCGGGATGATCGTGTAGAAGCCCTCGAGCGGTTCGGGAGTCATCCGCTCAGGATAGCCGTGCACCCGGCCGGCGCCGATTCGCCGCGGCGGCGAGCGGCTAAGGGTGCCCTCACCTGCATGGCGAGCGAGCCGGGTCTAGACTCGGAGCGGGCCGTCGTGCCCCTGCGTCCGCATGTCCGGACGAGATTCACACAGCCAGGGAGGGTTGTTCATGCCAGAGACCTCGGCAGGAACCCTGACCGCACCCGACAAGCCGGCGAAGCAGAAGCCGGGCGGCACGCTCTATCGCGGCCACGAGGGTATGTGGTCATGGGTGCTGCACCGCATCACAGGTGTCGCCATCTTCTTCTTCCTCCTCGTGCACATCCTCGACACGGCACTCGTGCGGGTGAGCCCCGAGGCCTACAACACGGTCATCGGCGCGTACCAGACGCCGATCATGGGGCTCGGCGAGGTCGCCCTCGTCGGTGCGATCGTGTTCCACGCCTACAACGGGCTGCGCATCATCCTGGTCGACTTCTGGGCCTGGGCAACGCGCCACCAGAAGGTGCTGTTCTGGGTCGTCGTCGCCCTCTGGGCCGTCACGATGCTGGCCTTCACGCCCCGCCACCTGATGAACGTGTTCGGACACTGAGGGGAAGCGACATGACTGCGACCATCGAAGCTCCTCGCACCCCGGCGCGACCGGCCCGCAAGGGCGGCGCGAACCTCGAGAAGTGGGGCTGGATCTACATGCGCGCCTCGGGCGTGCTGCTGCTCGTGCTCATCTTCGGGCACCTCTTCACGAACCTCATGCTCGGCGACGGCATCCACGCCATCGACTTCGGCTTCGTCGGCGGCAAGTGGGCCGACCCCTTCTGGCAGTGGTGGGACGTGCTGATGCTCTGGCTCGCGCTCATCCACGGCGCCAACGGCATGCGCACCCTCGTGAACGACTACACGAACCCCGGCACGGTGCAGAAGCTCCTGAAGGGCGCGCTGTTCGCCGCGGCCGCAGTGCTGATCGTGCTCGGCACGCTCGTGGTGTTCACCTTCGACCCGTGCCCCGCCGGCGCCCCGGCGGACCTCCTCCCCAGTTTCTGCGCCGCGCTCTAGGAGACACGTGACCAGCGAAACCCACGCCGAGACCCAGGTCATCGACGGCGTCCACTACCACCAGTACGACATCGTGATCGTCGGCGCCGGCGGCGCCGGCATGCGAGCCGCGATCGAGGCCGGCCCCGGCGCGAAGACGGCCGTCATCTCGAAGCTGTACCCGACGCGCTCGCACACGGGCGCGGCGCAGGGCGGCATGGCCGCAGCGCTCGCGAACGTCGAAGAGGACTCGTGGGAGTGGCACACCTTCGACACCGTCAAGGGCGGCGACTACCTCGTCGACCAGGACGCGGCCGAGATCCTCGCGAAAGAGGCGATCGACGCGGTCATCGACCTCGAGAACATGGGCCTGCCGTTCAACCGCACGCCCGAGGGCAAGATCGACCAGCGGCGCTTCGGCGGCCACACCCGCGACCACGGCAAGGCGCCGGTGCGCCGCGCGTGCTATGCGGCCGACCGCACCGGTCACATGATCCTGCAGACGCTGTTCCAGAACTGCGTCAAGCTCGGCATCGAGTTCTACAACGAGTACTACGCCCTCGACGTCGTGATGACCGAGGTCGACGGCGTCGCCCAGCCGTCGGGCGTCGTCGCCTACGAGCTCGCGACCGGCGAACTGCACGTCTTCCAGGCGAAGGCGATCATCTTCGCCACCGGCGGCTTCGGGAAGATCTTCAAGACGACGTCGAACGCGCACACCCTCACGGGCGACGGCGTCGGCATCATCTGGCGCAAGGGCCTGCCGCTCGAGGACATGGAGTTCTTCCAGTTCCACCCGACCGGGCTCGCCGGGCTCGGCATCCTCCTCACCGAGGGCGCCCGCGGCGAGGGCGCGATCCTGCGCAACGCGAGCGGCGAGCGCTTCATGGAGCGCTACGCCCCCACCATCAAGGACCTGGCGCCCCGCGACATCGTCGCGCGCTGCATGGTGCAGGAGGTCGCTGAGGGTCGCGGCGCCGGACCGCACAAGGACTACGTGCTGCTCGACTGCACCCACCTGGGCGCCGAGGTGCTCGAGACGAAGCTGCCAGACATCACCGAGTTCGCCCGCACCTATCTCGGTGTCGACCCGGTGTACGAGCCGGTGCCCGTCATGCCGACCGCGCACTACGCGATGGGCGGCATCCCGACCAACAACAACGCCGAGGTGCTGCGCGACAACACCACGGTCGTACCGGGCCTGTACGCCGCCGGCGAGTGCGCGTGCGTCTCGGTGCACGGCTCGAACCGACTCGGCACGAACTCGCTGCTCGACATCAACGTCTTCGGCAAGCGCGCCGGTCGCAACGCGGTCGAGTACGTGAACTCGGGCGTCGACTTCCTGCCGCTGCCGGATGATCCCGCTGCCGCCGTCCGCGACATGCTCGTGGGCCTCCGCGACTCGACGGGCACCGAGCGGATCGCCGCGATCCGCAAGGAGCTGCAGGACGAGATGGACCGCAACGCCCAGGTGTTCCGCACCGACGAGTCGCTCGCCCACGCGGCCGGTGTCATCGCGGGTCTCCGCGAGCGCTACAAGAACGTCGCGGTGCAGGACAAGGGCAAGCGGTTCAACACCGACCTGCTCGAGGCCGTCGAGCTCGGGTTCCTGCTCGACCTCGCCGAGGTCGTCGTCACGAGCGCCCGCAACCGCGAGGAGAGCCGTGGCGGTCACATGCGCGACGACTTCCCGAACCGCGACGACGAGAAGTTCATGCAGCACACGATGGCCTACCTGTCGGGCGACGCGCACTCGTCCGACGCGAGCGACCACATCCGGCTCGACTGGAAGCCGGTCGTCATCACGCGCTACCAGCCGATGGAGAGGAAGTACTGATTGTGAGCACCGCCACGCTCGAAGCACAGCAGCCCGGCGCATCGGCGTCCGACGCGATCCAGTCGTTCACCGTCACCTTCCTCATCCGCCGCTTCGACCCCGACGTCGACACCGAGCCGCGCTGGCAGGACTTCGACGTCGAGATGTACGCGACCGACCGCGTGCTCGACGCGCTGCACAAGATCAAGTGGGAGCAGGACGGCTCGCTGACCTTCCGCCGCTCGTGCGCCCACGGCATCTGCGGGTCCGACGCGATGCGCATCAACGGCCGCAACCGGCTCGCGTGCAAGACCCTCATCAAGGACCTCGACATCTCGAAGCCCATCTACGTCGAGGCGATCAAGGGCCTGCCGCTCGAGAAGGACCTCATCGTCGACATGGAGCCGTTCTTCGCGAGCTACCGCGAGGTGCAGCCGTTCCTCGTGGCGACCTCGACGCCCGAGCCGGGCAAGGAGCGCGTGCAGTCGGTCGCCCAGCGTGCGATCTTCGACGACACCACGAAGTGCATCCTCTGCGCCGCGTGCACCTCGTCGTGCCCCGTGTTCTGGACCGACGGCCAGTACTTCGGTCCGGCCGCGATCGTGAACGCGCACCGCTTCATCTTCGACTCTCGCGACGACAACGCGCAGACCCGCCTCGACATCCTCAACGACAAGGAGGGGGTCTGGCGCTGCCGCACGACCTTCAACTGCACCGAGGCGTGCCCCCGCGGCATCGAGGTCACGAAGGCCATCGCCGAGGTGAAGCAGGCCGTCATGCGCGGAAAGCCGTAACCTCGCAGCACCTCGAACGGGGCC
>NZ_JBSHHD010000048.1:0-19454 GCF_053618155.1 Agromyces sp. NPDC055658
GTCGTGTTCGGGCCGACCGGCACGAGGCCCCACGACGGATGCCTCGGCGCGACGTCGATCGTCAGAACCAGTCGGACTCGCGGATCTCCTTCATCGCCGCGCGACGCTCGTCGTTCTCGAGCCGGTCGAGGTAGAGCAGTCCGTCGAGGTGATCGGTCTCGTGCTGCAGCGCCTGCGCCATGAGACCGGTGCCCTCGAGCACGAGCTCGTTGCCGTCGAGGTCGATGCCGCGCACCTTCGCGTAGGGGTGGCGAGGCGTCTTGTGCCAGAGTCCGGGCACCGAGAGGCATCCCTCGTCGATGAGCTCCTTCTCACCCGACACCTCGACGATCTCGGGATTCAGGATGTACCCGACCTCGCCGTCGACGTTGTAGCTGAAGGCGCGCAGGTTCACGCCGATCTGGGATGCCGCGACGCCGGCCCGCCCGGGCAGCTTCACGCTGTCGACGAGGTCGGCGACGAGCGCGCGCACGCGATCGTCGACCTGTTCGACGGGGGCTGAGACGGTCTTGAGGACGGGGTCGCCGAACAGGCGGATGGGACGCTCTGGCAATGTTCTCCGATCAGTGCCCGCGGTCGGCGGGCAGGCCTTCCACCACGAGGGCGGCGAGTTCGCGCGCCGCATCGCGGGTGACGGGGCGCAACTGGTGCCAGTTCACGACCGAGCCGGCCGCGAGCTGGGGGTCGTACGGAATGCGCACGATCTCGCGCACACGCGACTGGAAATGAGCCTCGATCTCGTCGACCTTGACGAGGTGGGTGCCCTGCGTGGCGAGGTTGATCGCGACGACCGCGTTGCGGACGAGTTCGCCGTAGCCGTTCGCCTCGAGCCAGGTGAGCGTCTCGGAGGCGAGCCGCGCCTCGTCGACGCTGCCGCCGGAGACGATGACGATCGAGTCGGCGCGCTGCAGCGTCGCCCGCATCACCGAGTGCACGATGCCCGTGCCGCAGTCGGTCAGGACGATCGAGTAGTACCGGGCTGCGAGCCCGGCGACCACGTTGTAGTCGTTGTCGTCGAACGCCTCGGAGAGGGTCGGATCGGTGTCCGATGCGAGGATGTCGAGACGGGTCTCGTCGCGCGAGACGAATCTCGAGAAGTCGGTGTACCCACCGATCGACGAGGCCTTCGCGACCACGTCGCGCACCGTCTCGCGGGTCTGGCGGTCGACCCGCTCGGCGAGCGTGCCGCGGTCGGGGTTCGCGTCGATCGCGATGACGCGGTCGTCACGGGCGTCGGCGAGGGCCATGCCGAGGAGCGCGGTGATGGTCGTCTTGCCGACACCGCCCTTGCGGGTGAGCACGGGCACGAACCGCGCGCCGCCCTCGAAGCGCTTCTGGATGCGCTGGTTCATCGCCTTGTGCGCGCGGACCTTGGCGGAGTCGCCGAGATTCACGAGGTGCAGGGATGCCTCGTACAGGAACCGATTGAGTCCGCCTTCGGGCGCGGGCCGGGTGGTGCGGTTCACGTCGATCAGGCGATCGGGTGTCAGCGAGTCGGGCGTCTCGGGAACCTCGGTCGGCGCGCCCGGCTCGGGACTCTCGGCCATCGCGACGTCGCCGCTCGCGGGCGCGATGTGGTCGAGCTCGGTGTCTCGCGCGCGCTTCGTCGCATCGGCGGCGAGCAGCGCGCTGTACGGCGACGCCTCGCGGTGCACGGCGCCTCGCCCGGCCGGGAGGCCGGTCGCGAGGATCGGGACGGACCGGGTGCCGGTGTCGGCCGACGCGATGGCGCCCGGATTCACCGACACGTCGTCGATCGCCACCGCGACCTCGTCTTCGGGCACCTCGTGCACCGGCGCCGGCGGCAGGTCGACCCTCAGGTCGAGATCGGGGCGCGCGGCGTGCGCACCGGTCGACCCCGACACCGGGATGCGGTCGACGGGGCCGGTGCGTACACCGACGCCACGTCGGCCAACCGGACCCGGATCATGCGTCTCGTCAGCCACCGATACCCCTCCTCATCAGTGCCAATCCACGCCAAGCCTAGCGTGCGCGCACGACGACGAGCAGATCACCCGCCTCCACCTGCTGGGTCTTGGGCACGGCGACGCGCTCCACGACGCCCGCGATCGGCGAGGTGATGGCCGCCTCCATCTTCATGGCCTCGATCGACGCGACGCTCTGACCCGCGGCGATCTCGGCGCCCGGCTCCACCTGAAGCGTCACCACGCCGGAGAACGGCGCGGCGATCTGGCCCGGCTGCGAGGCATCCGCCTTCTCGGCCGTTCGCGTCTCGACGGTGATGCTGCGGTCGCGGACGAACACGGGGCGGAGCTGGCCGTTGAGGATCGTCATGACGGTGCGCATGCCCTTGTCGTCGGCCTCGCCGATCGCTTCGAGCCCCGCGTAGAGCCGGACGCCCTTCGCGATCTCGACCACGTGCTCGGAGCCGGCACGCAGGCCGTACAGGTAGTCGGCGGTGTCGACGACCGAGAGGTCGCCGAAGAGCTCGCGGATCTGCTCGAACTGGCGGGTCGGCGCCGGGAAGAGCAGGGCGTTCAGGGTCGCGCGACGCGTGGCACTGTCGGCTTCGAGCGCCGCGCGCTGGTCGGCCGTGAGCTCGGTCACGCCGATGCGGATGTCGCGCCCGGCGAGCACCTTCGTGCGGAACGGCTCGGGCCAGCCGCCGGGCAGGTCGCCGAGTTCGCCCGCCATGAAGCCGATGACCGAGTCGGGCACGTCGTACTTGTCGGGATTCACGGCGAAGTCGGCGGGGTCGGCCTTGACCGCGGCGAGGTGCAGCGCGAGATCGCCGACCACCTTCGACGAGGGAGTGACCTTCGGCACCCGGCCGAGGATCTTGTCGGCGGCCGCGTACATGTCCTCGATGAGCTCGAAGTCATCGGCGAGGCCGAGGGCGATCGCCTGCTGGCGGAGGTTCGACAGCTGGCCGCCCGGGATCTCGTGGTGGTAGACGCGGCCGGTGGGGCCGGGCAGGCCCGACTCGAACGGCTTGTACAGGCGGCGGACCGCCTCCCAGTACGGCTCGAGGTCGCTCACGGCGTCGAGCGAGATGCCCGTGTCGCGCTCGGTGTGCGCGAGTGCCGCGACGAGCGACGAGGCGGAGGGCTGGCTCGTGGTGCCCGCCATCGGCGCGCTGGCCACGTCGACCGCGTCGACGCCTGCAGCGCTTGCGGCGAGGAGCGTCGCGAGCTGGCCGCCGGCGGTGTCGTGCGTGTGCAGGTGCACGGGGACGTCGAAGCGCTCGCGCAGGGCGCTGACGAGCTTCGCCGCGGCCGACGGACGGAGCAGTCCCGCCATGTCCTTGATCGCGAGCACGTGCGCACCCGCGCCGACGATGTCGTCGGCGAGCCGGAGGTAGTAGTCGAGCGTGTAGAGGTCTTCGCTCGGGTCGAGCAGGTCGCCCGTGTAGCAGAGCGCGACCTCGGCGAGGCTGTGACCCGTCTCGAGGACGGCGTCGATCGCCGGCCGCATCTGCGAGACGTCGTTCAGCGCATCGAAGATGCGGAAGATGTCGACACCGGTCGCGGCGGCCTCGCGCACGAACGCGTCGGTGACCTCGGTCGGGTACGGGGTGTAGCCGACCGTGTTGCGACCGCGGAGCAGCATCTGGATGTTGATGTTCGGCAGCGCCTCCCGCAGGGCGGCGAGGCGCTCCCACGGGTCCTCGCCGAGGAAGCGGAGGGCGACGTCGTAGGTCGCGCCGCCCCAGGCCTCGACCGACAGCAGCTCGGGGGTGAGCCGGGCGACGTACGGCGCGACGGCGACGAGGTCCTTCGTGCGAACCCGCGTCGCAAGCAGCGACTGGTGGGCGTCGCGGAAGGTGGTCTCGGTGACCGCGAGCGGCGTCTGCGCGCGGAGCGCGGCCGCGAAGCCCGCCGGCCCCAGCTCGAGCAGCCGCTGGCGCGAGCCGTCGGGTGCGGGCTGCGAGAGGTCGATCTCGGGGAGCTTCTCGACCGGGCTCACGCTGATCGGCGCGGGGCCGTTCGGCTGGTTGACCGTGACGTCGGCGAGCCAGTTGAGGATCTTCGTGCCGCGGTCCTTCGAGACGCGCCCGCGCAGCAGCTGGGGGCGCTCGTCGATGAACGACGTGCTGAGGTCGCCGGCCACGAACGCCGGGTCTTCGAGCACCGCCTGGAGGAACGGGATGTTCGTGGAGACGCCGCGGATGCGGAACTCGGCCAGTGCACGCTTCGCACGCGCGACGGCGGCGGTGTAGTCGCGGCCTCGGCAGGTGAGCTTGGCGAGCATCGAGTCGAAGTGCGGGCTGATCTGTGCGCCCGGGTTGATGGTGCCGCCGTCGAGGCGGATGCCGGCGCCGCCGGGCGAGCGGTAGGTGGTGATCTTCCCCGTGTCGGGGCGGAAGCCGGCCGTCGGGTCTTCCGTGGTGATGCGGCACTGGAGCGCGGCGCCGCGGAGCCTGATCGCTCCCTGCTCGAGGCCCAGCTCGGCGAGGGTCTCCCCCGCCGCGATGCGCATCTGCGAGACGACGAGGTCGACATCGGTGACCTCCTCGGTCACGGTGTGCTCGACCTGGATGCGCGGGTTCATCTCGATGAAGACGTGCTGCCCGGCCCGCTCGCCCGCGGTGTCGAGCAGGAACTCGACGGTGCCGGCGTTGACATAGCCGATCGACCTCGCGAACGCGATCGCGTCGCGGTAGAGCGACTGGCGGACGTCGTCGGAGAGATTCGGCGCGGGGGCGATCTCGATGACCTTCTGGTGGCGGCGCTGCACCGAGCAGTCGCGCTCGAAGAGGTGCACCGTCTCGCCCGTCGAGTCTGCGAGCACCTGCACCTCGATGTGACGGGGACGAAGCACGGCCTGCTCGAGGAACATGGTGGGGTCGCCGAAGGCGCTGTCGGCCTCGCGCATCGCCTCTTCGAGCGCGGCGCGCAGGTCGTCTTTCGAGTCGACCCGGCGCATACCGCGACCGCCACCGCCCGCGACGGCCTTCGCGAAGATGGGGAAGCCGATCTCGTCGGCCTGGCCGACGAGCGTCTCGATGTCGCGCGAGGGCGGCGTCGACTTCAACACCGGGACGCCGGCGGCGATCGCGTGCTCCTTCGCCGTGACCTTGTTGCCGGCCATCTCGAGCACGTGCTTCGGCGGGCCGATGAAGGCGATGCCGGCCTCGGCCGCGGCCTGGGCGAGCTCGGGGTTCTCGGACAGGAAGCCGTAGCCCGGGTAGATCGCGTCGGCGCCCGACTCCCTCGCGACGCGGATGATCTCCGACACGTCGAGGTAGGCGCGAACCGGGTGCCCGGGTTCGCCGATCTGGTACGCCTCGTCGGCCTTCAGCCGGTGCAGCGAGTTGCGGTCTTCGAACGGATACACCGCGACCGTCTTCGCACCGAGTTCGACGGCGGCGCGGAACGCACGGATGGCGATCTCACCGCGATTGGCAACCAGGATCTTCGTGAACATGCAAGCCTTTCCGAACGGAATCCGCACAGCGAACGTTTAGGTATCGCCCGAGCACTAAAGGTAACGTATCTGTTCGTGCACGTTCTCTCCGTCAGCTCCCTGAAAGGCGGCGTCGGCAAGACCACTGTCACGCTCGGACTGGCGTCGGCGGCCTTCGCTCGCGGCGTCCGTACCCTCGTCGTCGACCTCGATCCCCAGTCCGATGTTTCGACCGGCATGGACATCCAAGTCGCCGGTCACCTGAACGTCGCCGACGTGCTCGCGTCTCCGAAGGAGAAGATCGTCCGCTCGGCGATCGCGCCGAGCGGCTGGGCGCGTCAGAACCCCCAATCGACCATCGACGTCATGATCGGCAGCCCGTCTGCGATCAACTTCGACGGGCCGCACCCGTCGATCCGCGACATCTGGAAGCTCGAGGAGGCGCTCGCCAACGTCGAGGCCGACTACGAGCTCGTGCTCATCGACTGCGCCCCCTCGCTCAACGCCCTCACCCGCACCGCCTGGGCCGCGAGCGACCGCGTCGCCGTCGTCACCGAGCCCGGCCTCTTCTCGGTCGCGGCCGCCGACCGTGCGCTGCGCGCCATCGAGGAGATCCGCCGCGGTCTCTCCCCCCGGCTGCAGCCGCTCGGCATCATCGTCAACCGCGCTCGCGTGCAGTCGCTCGAGCACCAGTTCCGCATCAAGGAGCTGCGGGACATGTTCGGCCCGCTCGTGCTGAGCCCGCAGCTGCCCGAGCGCACCTCGCTGCAGCAGGCGCAGGGCGCCGCGAAGCCGCTGCACATGTGGCCGGGCGAAAGCGCGGAGGAGATGTCGGCGAACTTCGACCAGCTGCTCGACCGAGTGCTGCGCACGGCCCGGATCGCCGACGACGCCGACGATCAGCTCGCCGTCGAGTCGCACGCGATCTGACCGCTCGACGACTTGCCGCGGCACCCGCCGAGCGGGCCCCGAGTATGACGCCGTGTGACATCGCCCGGCCGGGCGATGGCCTCAGGAGATCTTGCGCGACTTCGCGCCGCGGCGCGCCGCGAGCTCGTCCATCGGATCGGACGGCTGCGTGTCGAGCTCGACGAGCGTCGACTCGACCTCGCGGAGCACCTTGCCGACGGCGATGCCGAAGACGCCCTGTCCGCGGTTCACGAGATCGATGACCTCGTCGTCGGAGGTGCAGAGGTAGACGCTCGCGCCGTCGCTCATGAGCGTCGTCTGCGCGAGGTCTTCGACGCCGGCCTCGCGCAACTGCGTGACCGCGGTTCGGATCTGCTGCAGCGAGATGCCCGTGTCGAGCAGGCGCTTCACGAGCTTCAGGACGAGGATGTCGCGGAAGCCGTAGAGCCGCTGCGAGCCGGAACCCGCCGCCCCTCGCACGGTCGGCTCGACGAGCTGCGTGCGCGCCCAGTAGTCGAGCTGGCGGTAGCTGATTCCGGCGGCCCGGGCGGCGATCGCACCGCGATAACCGGTGCCGTCCTCGTACTCGGGCATCCCGTCGGTGAACAGCAGGCCGAGGTCGTAACGCGAGCGCACGGTCTCACTCATCGATTCGCCCCTCACTTCTGCTCCGCCACCTCGGCGACGCGAGTTCCACGCTACCGAGGCGAGGGGTCCGCGCCAAACATATCGGGCCGATCGTCACGGCGTGTCGCGCGATCATCTGGACAGGCGTTCGAGCGACGCCCGCAGGATGCTCGAATGAACCGTCTCGAGCGCGGTCGCGAGTTCGCGCCCCCGCTCGCCGGCGCGGGCCTTGCCCGCGGCGTCGGCCCGGCGGGACGGCGCGATCGCACGCTCGATGAGCGCCGCCTCGCGCTCGGCCGCGGCACGCACGCCGCGCAGGTGACGGGGCTCGATTCCGACCTCGCGCAGCGCGACGAGGGCGCGCAGCACACCGAGCGAATCCTCGGCGTAGTGCTCTGCCGCCGGAAGCACCGACGCCGAGACCGCGTCGTCGAGGAGCGCCGCACTCGCACCGGCCGCGGTGATCAGCTCGGCCCGGTTCATGCGCTTCGCGGCGAGGAATCCGGAAGCGCTCGCGGCACCGGGGAGTGCCGGCGTCTCACCGGCGTCGATCGCCTCGAGGTGCGCGCGGATGACCTTGAGCGGGAGATAGTGGTCGCGCTGCATGGACAGCACGACGGTGATGCGCTCGACGTCGGCGGACGAGAACTTGCGGTACCCGGCCGCCGTTCGCGCCGGTGACACGAGGCGCTGCTCTTCGAGGAACCGCAGCTTCGACGGCGTCAGCTCGGGGAACTCGGGCTGGAGTCGCGCGAGCACCTGGCCGATGCCGAGCAGTGGCGCCTGGTCGCTCGCGTGCCTCGACGCCGCGGTGCCGGCCACTACTCGCTCGCGACCGGAGCCAGGTCGCGCCGGGAGGCGTAGAAGGTGAGGCGGAACTTGCCGATCTGCACCTCGGCGCCGTCGGACAGCAGCGCCGTCTCGATGCGCACGCCGTCGAAGTAGGTGCCGTTCAGCGAACTCAGGTCCTTGACTTCGAACGCGGTGCGATGCCGCACGAACTCGGCGTGCTTGCGCGACACCGTGACATCGTCGAGGAAGATGTCGGCGTCGGGATGACGCCCCACGACCGTGACATCGGTGTCGAGCAGGAACCTCGCACCCGTGTTCGGGCCGCGCCGCACGACGAGCAGCGCCGAGCCCGACGGCAGCGCCGCAATGGCCTCGTGCTCCTCAGCCGAGATGTCGGCGTCGACCGCGCCGAGCTGGGCCGCCGCTTCACGGCTGAACCCCATCGTCGAGTCGACGGCGTTGTCGGCCACCGGCTGCGACGAGGTGTGCGCATGCTCGAACTCGGCCTCGCCCGCCCCGTCGGCCTGTGTGTTGTCGGTATCCGCCACGGCTAACCTCCCTCTTCCAGCGTATCGGATCGCGAGTCGCCTGCCACCCGTGGAATACGGATGACCCGTGCGGTCTCGATCGCGTAGATGACACCCGCCCACCAGTAGAGGAACGCGCCCCACAGGGTGATCGCCCAGCCGACGGGTTCGCTGACCGGGGCGACGGCGGGGAATGCCGCCCCGAGCATGATCACCGGCAGGCCGAAGAACAGGGCGAACGTCGCGACCTTGCCGAGCTGGTGCACCGGCAGCGGTCCGAAGCCGTGGTTCGCGAGCACCACCCCGAGCACCAGCAGGAAGACGTCACGGGCCACGATCACCACGACGATCCACCAGGGCACGAGCTGCTGGGCTGCGAGCCCGATGAGCGCGGCGAAGATGTAGAGGCGGTCGGCGGCCGGATCGAGCAGCTGTCCGAGCCGGGTCACCTGGTCGAGGCGCCGGGCGAGATACCCGTCGGCCAGATCGGTGAGGCTCGCGACGACGAGCACCACGAGCGCGAGGACGTTGTCGCCGATGACCAGGCACACCAGGAAGACGGGCACGAGGGCCAGCCTGAGCATGCTCAGGATGTTCGGGATCGTCCAGATCTCCGAACCGACGGCTCCCCCGCGCTCCCCAGCCACGCACCGATCCTATCGGGCGCCGGATGTCCCGCTTCAGAGCCGCGCGGCGAGGTCGGGCCACGCTTCGGCGAATCGAGGGTGGAGCGGCCGGCTCGCGACCGCGTCGATGGGCACCCACCGGAGCTCGATGCTCTCGGGGTCGCTCACGACCGGTTCGAAGCGCACGAGCGCGTCGGCGACGACGGTCGTGTACGACCAGAATCCGAGGTCGAGGATGCTCGTGAAGCGCACCGAGAGCGCCTCGGGCGGTACGCCGGCCTCCTCGCCGGCCTCGCGGATCGCGGCGTCGACGGCTGCCTCGTCCGCGTGCAGCGCGCCGCCGGGGATGCCCCAGGTTCCGCCGAAGTGGCTCCACTCCGCCCGGTGCTGGAGCAGCACCTCGCCCGCGGGACTCACGGCGAGCAGTCCGGCCGCGCCGTATCGCCCCCAGTAGCGGACGCCACCCGGCCCCTCGACCCACGCGTCTCCGCTCGAACCCGTCACCCCTCCAGCATGACGCATGCCGGCGGGTCTGCGAGGCGCGGCGGCCGTAGGCTGGAGCGATGGACGACCAGCGACCGGTGCGCATCGACGCATGGTTGTGGGCGGTGCGCCAGTACAAGACCCGCTCGGCGGCGACGGCCGCATGCCGTGCCGGGCATGTGCGCGTCAACGGCGAGCGGGTGAAGGCCGCCCAAGCCGTACGCGCCGGCGACGAGGTGCGGGTGCGCATCGCGGGATTCGACCGGCAGCTGATCGTGCGCCGCACGATCGCGAAGCGCGTCTCCGCACCGCTCGCCGCCGAGGCGGCCGAGGACCGCACCCCGCCGCCTCCCCCGCGGGCGGAGCTCCCGGCGACGATCGTGCGCGACCGCGGCGCGGGCCGACCGACCAAACGCGAGCGGCGCGACCTCGATCGACTGCGCGGGCGATGACCGGCCGCCGACGCCGCGGAGCGCGAACGGCCGGTGCCGCTGCCGCACGAGCGCGGGTCCGGGCGTAGCCTGTCGCTCGTGCACAAGGAACTCACCCACGAACCCGACGCGCGTCGCTATGTCCTGCGGGTCGACGGCACGATCGCGAGCGTGCTCGACTACCGGGTGCTCGGCGACGCCGTGGCCTTCACGCGGACGTTCACGAATCCGGCGTACCGCGGCTCGGGCCTGGCCTCCGAGGTCGTCGCGTTCGCGGTCGACGACGTCGAGGCGGGCTCGAACCGGCACATCGTGCCCAGCTGCTGGTACGTCTCGGAGTGGTTCGACCGGCATCCCGACCGGCGCGGCCTGCTCGATCCGCGGCTCGGCTGATGGTCGCGGGCTACAGCGCCGCACAGGTCCGCGCCGCAGAGGCGCCGCACCTCGCACGAGGCGAGCCGCTCATGCTCCGCGCGGCCGCGGCGCTCGCCGGGGTCCTGCGCGCTCGACTCGCCGGCCGGGCCGAGCGCTCGCCGCTCGTGCTCGTGCTCGCGGGATCGGGCGACAACGGCGGCGATGCCGTCTACGCGGCCGCCGAGCTCGCCGCAGAGGGAGTCGCGGTCGAGATCGTCCCCACCGGGTCGCGCATGCACGACGCGGCACGATCCGCAGCCGTCACGGCGGGCGCCCGGGTGCTCGACGGCGCCGACGCGTCGATCGTCGCCGCACGTGCCGGCGAGGCATCCCTGATCGTCGACGGGGTACTGGGGACCGGGACGAGCGCCGACCCCGCGCTGCGCGGGCGGGCCCGCGAGCTCGTCGCCGCCATCCTGCCCGTGCTCGCCCGGGTGCCCGGCCCCGAGGTCGTCGCCGTCGACCTGCCGAGCGGCATCGACCCCGACGACGGCAGCGTGCCCGACCCGACCGTGCTGCCGGCGACCGTCACGGTCACGTTCGGCGCGGCGAAGGCGGGGCTGCTCATCGAGCCCGGCGCCGACCTCGCCGGCGAGCTGCACGTCGTCGACCTCGGGCTCGGTCCCGAACTCGCGGCCTTCACCCCGCTCGTCGAGCGCGGCTGAGCCGGGTCACGGCACGCGCGACTGCGGACTCAGTACCAGTTGACGGCCTGCGAGTGCGACCAGGCGCTGCACGGCGAGCCGTACGACCGCGAGATGTAGTCGAGGCCCCAGGCGATCTGCGTCGCCGCGTTCGTCTGCCAGTCGGCGCCCATCGTGGCCATCTTGCTGCCCGGCAGCGCCTGCGGGATGCCGGTGGCACCGCTCGAGCCGTTCATGGCCGTGTACGACCAGCCCGACTCCTTCTGCCACAACTGGTCGAGGCACTGGAACTCGCCGTCGCCCCAGCCGTACGTGCTCGACGCCATCGAGCGGGCCGTCGCGCGGGCGCCGTCCGGCGTGTTCGCACGGGCGAGCGCCTCGGCGGCGGCCTTCGCCTTCTCGGCCTGCACGCGGTCGTACTCGGCTGCGGCCGCGGTCGCCTTCGCGACCTCGTCACGCGTTTCGGCGGTGAGGTCGGCGAGCTCGTCCACCGGCAGCAGTTCGTAGTCGCCGAGCGAGGCGACCGAGGCGGCGAGCTCCGACGTGTCGGTCTTGCCGTCGACGGCGGCGAGCGTCGCGCTCGCCGTCGAGAGGGTGTCCTCGGCGGTCGCGCGGGTGCGGGCTGCGGCGATGGCGCTGTAGGCGCCGAGCTGGTCGCGGTGCACGCCGGTCGCCTCGGTCAGGGCGGTCGTCGCATCGATCCGCTCCTGGGCGCTCACGGCGGCCTGCACGGTGAAGCCGGTGCCGACGACGAGCGCGACGCCGAACACCGCGCCGACGGCCATGAGGCGACGGCGGGAGCCGCGGTGACGACGGGCGGCACGGCGCGGGCGGTCGAGGGTGGGGTCTGCGGATTCGGTTTCGGGGCTGGGGGAAGTCTGGTTGCGCATAAGTATCTGAGCTGCTCGGATTCGGCTTTCGTTCGTGGGGGCGGCCCCGAGCACGGGCACAAGTCAGACACCCTGCCTGCCGATTCTGGACGGATCCTCAGTTCTCCCTGTGCGCTTCATGGGTGCACCCGCGAAACGCGCGATACTCGGAGGATGCTCCCAGCCGACGACGCCGAATTCCCCACCCCCGCCGCGGAGGATCGCTGCCCCTGCCTCAGCGGACTCCCGTTCGGCGAGTGCTGCGGACGTCTCATCGACGGCGAGGCTCATGCGCCGACCGCCGAACAGCTCATGCGCTCGCGCTACACGGCCTTCGTGATCGGCGCCGCGGCCTACCTGCTCGAGACCTGGCATCCCACGACTCGACCGGCCGCGCTCGAGCTCGACCCGTCGATCCGGTGGCTCCGACTCGAGATCGAGCGCGCCGAGCACGGCGGCCCGTTCGACCGGGAAGGACTCGTCGAGTTCACCGCCCACTACCGCCACCACGGTGAGCGCGGCAGCCAGCACGAGACGAGCCGTTTCGCCCGCCTCGACGGCCGCTGGACCTACCTCGACTCGGTCGTCTGAGCGTCGGCCGCAGCCGGGTGGCAGCCGACGGCGCGGCGGCGGGCGGCGCTCCGCTGCGGGCGAACGCGGCCGGGAATCAAAGCGAATCCAGAGCTTCGCCACCTAGCGTGGTGCTCGTGACTCCGCTCGACGGCACTCGTCCCACGAGGCATCCAGACGCCCCCGCCATGCTCACGCCCCGTGCCCAGCGCACGCTCGAGACCATCGACGGCCAGACCCTCGACGAGATGCGGGCGCTCCGCGACGAGACCGAGCGGTTCATGCTGCGCTACAAGTTCGGCATGGACGAGGTCATCACGAAGCTCTCGATCCTGCGCGAGGAGTTCAACCAGACGCACGACTACAACCCCATCGAGCACATCTCGAGCCGGTTGAAGAGCCTCGACAGCGTCATCGAGAAGATGGCGCGCAAGGGCATCGAGCCGAACTTCGACACGATCCGCGAGACGATCACCGACATCGCGGGCGTCCGCGTCACCTGCAGCTTCGTGTCCGACGCGTACCGCATCTTCGAGCTGCTCACCGCGCAGCGCGACATCCGGGTGATCAAGGTGAAGGACTACATCAAGGAGCCGAAGCCGAACGGCTATCAGAGCCTGCACGTCATCGTCGAGGTGCCCGTGTTCCTCTCGACGGGACCGCACCCCGTCGCGGTCGAGGTGCAGATCCGCACGATCGCGATGGACTTCTGGGCGAGCCTCGAGCACAAGATCTACTACAAGTACGACCGCCAGGTCCCGCAGGAGCTGCTCGACGGGCTGACCGACGCGGCCCACACCGCTTCCGAGCTCGACGCTCGCATGGAGCGCCTGCACCGCGAGGTGCACGGGGTGCCGCGGTTGCCGCACGTGCCCCGCGACATCGCGGTCTGATCCGCGGAGCCGCGCCGCTCAGGACTCGAACGCCACCCGGAGCTCGTCGCTCACGCGCAACGAACGGTCGCCCGGCACCCGCGCGACCCAGCCCGCCGAGAGCAGGACCTCGAGCACGTGCGCCCCGAGCGCGCCGGCGAGGTGCGGTCGTCGCTCGGTCCAGTCGAGGCAGCCCCGCACCGGCGGCCGACGGCCGGGGGCGGGCGCCGCCTCGAGCCGCAGTCGGCGCGCGACGGGGCCGTCGGTCGCGAGGATCATGCCCGATCCCCCGGCCTCGAGCGGCGTGATCGCCTCCTCGGCGACGAGCGCGTCCGCGATGCCGAGGGCGATCCGGCCGGCCAGGTGGTCGTAGCACGTCCGGGCCTCGGCGAGCCGTCGTGCGGTCGCGGACTGGCCGTACGAGGTGACCGGTCGCCGCGGCGCCAGCCGCTGCAACGACTCGATGGCGTCGGCGACATCGGCCCCAGCGAGCTCGAAGTAGCGATGCCGACCGAGCGCGCGCGCCCGCACGAGGCCGCCCTCGACGAGCCGGGCGAGATGCGCGCTCGCCGTGGGCGCCGACACGCGTGCGATCGCCGCGAGCTCGCCTGCGGGCAGCGCGCGCCCGTCGAGCAGGGCGACGAGCATGGCGGCCCGGGCCGGTTCGCCCATCAACCGGGCCGGGCTCGCGAGGTCGGCGTCGCCATCCATGTCCCCACGATACGACGAGGATGCTTCGCCCGACGACGAACGATCGCCGTCGTAGCGTCGGAGCATGCCAGTCATCCATGACCGATCCGACGTCGCCCGCATCCTCGACGACCCCGCCTGGCTCGTGCCGGAGCCGGGGCCGGGCGACTCCGCCTTCGCCCGGCTGCGCGTCGAGGCGTCCCGTTTCGCGAACGGCCGCACGCACGACGAACGACGCGCCCTGATCGACGTCCGCCTGGCGGCGATCGATCCCGAGCGACTCGCCCGAGCCGCCGCGGCGTCCGCCCGTGCCGCGCGCGCGGCCGGCGTCGACCGCGCCGAGGTCGCCCGTCGCGCCCCGGTCGAGACGCTCGCCGCCGCGCTCGGGCACACCGACCCAGCTTCGCCGCCCGACGCGGCGGCGATCGTCGCGGCGCCCTACGCGACCGGGGTCGTCGACGATGCGGCCGCCGTGGACGCCGCGGCCGAGCGACTGCTCGGCGCAGCAGCGCCGGGACGACATCGGGTGCTCGACGCGCAGTTGCTCGTCCAGGCGCACGCCGCGACCGGCGGGCTCATCGCCGCGGCACTGCGCCGCGCCGATGCGGTGCCGGCCGTTCCGACCGAGCACGTCGTCGCAGCGGTGCTCCGCGACGAGCCGCCCGTCCCCGCCACCCGCCGCCTCGCGCCGGCGGGCGATGGCTCGGCCGAGCATCTCGTCGAGCTCCGGTTCGGCGGCCCCGATCGCGAGGCCACCGCGGGTGCACCGCCGCGAACGCTGGCCTTCGGCGCCGGTCCGCGGCGCTGCCCCGCGCGGGATCACGCCGTGGCCGTGGCCGCGGCGGTCGTCGACGTTCTCCGGGAGCAGGAGTGCTGAGCCCCGCACGATTCCGCGAGCTGCACCGCCCGGGTGATCCGTTGCTGCTGCCGAACGCGTGGGACCTCGCGTCGGCCCTCACGCTCGCCGCGCACGGCGCCGAGGTGGTCGGGACGACGAGCCTCGGCGTGGCGGTCGCCGCCGGCGAGCCCGATGGCGCGGGTGCGACCCTTGCACCCACGATCGAACTCGCGCACCGCATCACGGCCGCCGGCATCGCCGTCACCGTCGACCTCGAAGCGGGGTTCTCCGACGATCCCGTCGCCGTCGGCGACGTCGTCGCGGAACTCGCCCGGGCGGGCGTCGTGGGCGTCAACCTCGAGGACTCGACGGCCCAGGGACTGACCGAGCCCGTGGCGTTCGCACGCAAACTGGCCGCCGTCGCCGCTGCGGCGCCCGAGCTGTACTTGAACGCGCGGACCGACGCGTTCTGGGTCGGCGCGCTCGACGGCATCGGAGCGCGGACGTCGGCATCGCTCGAACGGGCCCGTCGCTACCTCGACGCCGGAGCGACCGGCGTCTTCGTGCCGGGAACCCTCGACGACGGCACGATCGCGACGCTCGCATCCGGGATCACCGCGCCCCTCAACGTGCTCGCACAACCCGGGCGCGCGATCGGCGACCTCGCCGCCCTCGGGGTCGCCCGCATCAGCACCGGATCACTGCTGTTCCGAGCATCGCTCGCCGCGATCACGGCAGTGCTCGACGACGTCCGCCTCGGCGCTCCACCCGGAACGACCGCGCGGGCGATCCCCGACTACTCGGCCGCGGTCGCACTCGGCGTACGCCGGCCGTCACCCGGATGACTCGTCGTCGACCTTCTTCGCCCGGCTCGGCTGCACGCGAGTCGGCTCGCCCGGCATCTTGGGGAAGTCGGGCGGGAAGGGCAGCTCGCCGAGCCCGTCGTCGAGGTCGCGCCGCCACCATTCGAGCAGCGTGTCGATGCGACCCGGCCCATCGTGCATGCCCGCCCAGGGATCGCCCCGCTCCGCGAGACGCCGCGGCACCGTGCGGATCGTGTGCTCGGCGGGGTCCGTGCGCTCGAGCTCGGTCCACTCGAGGGGGCACGACACCGGGGCATGCGGCAGCGGGCGCGGGCTGTACGCGCCCGCCATCGTGCGGTCGCGGTTGGCCTGGTTGTAGTCGATGAAGATGCGGTCGCCGCGCTCCTCCTTCCACCAGTTCGTCGTGACCCGTTCGGGCAGGCGCCGTTCGAGCTCTCGGCCGAGTGCGATCACCGCGTGCCGCACGTCGAGGAACTCGTGCTCGGGTTCGATGGGTGCGAAGACGTGGATGCCTCGGCTGCCCGAGCTCTTCACGAACGCCGTCAGTCCGACCTCGCCGAGCAGGTCTCGGAGCGCCACGGCGACCGGCACCGCTTCGGCGAAGCCGGTGCCGGGTTGCGGATCGAGATCGATGCGCAACTGGTCGGGGAAGTCGCTGCGCTCAGCGCGAGACGCCCACGGGTGGAAGACGACGGTGTTCATCTGTGCCGCCCAGACGGCGGCGGCGGGCTCGTCGAGCACGAGCTGCGGGTGCTTGCGGCCGCTCGGGTAGGTGACCGTCACGGCGCGCACCCAGTCGGGGGCGCCCTTCGGCGGGTTCTTCGAGAAGAACTGCTCGCCGTCGACACCGCCCGGGAACCGCTGGAGCGAGACCGGACGGTCGCCGTTCGCCGCGATGAACGCGTCGCCGACCGCCACAAGGTATTCGGCGAGCTCGCGTTTCGTGATGCCGGCCTCGGGCCAGATCAGCCGCGTGGGACTGGAGACCCGCACGGAGCGTTCGCCGTGGGGCCCGGGAACAGTGAGCTCGATCGCATCGCCGGCCATGGCTGCGACGCTACCGGTTCGCACCGACGGAGCGCAGCCCCGGTGCGGGCATCAGGCGGGAATCGACTCGTACCTGCGTGCAGCGCGCGCCCTCGCCTTCGCCGCCTCGACGTCGCGATTCTTCGGCGGGGCGTTGGTGACGAGCTCGTCGAGCAGGTGCCTCGTGATGTGCGCGATCTCGGCCACGGCGCGGTCGAACGCCTCGGCATTCGCCTTCGACGGCTTCGTCGACCCGCTGACCTTCCGCACGAATTGCAGCGCGGCGGCATGCACCTCGTCGTCGGTGGCGACCGGCTCGAAGTTGTGGAGGGGATGGATGTTCCTGCACATGCGGTGCAGCCTACGCCTCAACGCCGAGGAACGCTCGGGTTCACCTCGTACGCGACCGGCTGCAGCAGAAAGAGACGTACGACTCGGCCCGATTCGCGCTCGTACGCCCGGTAGCCCGGCCACTGCGCCTCGATGCGCGCCCATGCCGCGTCGCGCCCCTCGTCGTCGATGCGGCTCGCGCGCACCGGCATCCGTCGCCCCCGCACGGTGATCGACGCCTCCGGGTGCGCGACGAGGTTGTAGGTCCACGCCGGGTGGCGATCGCGCGCGAAGCTCGTGCCCGCCACGATCGCCCGGCCATGGCCGTCGGGCGTGTACATGAGCGCCGTGTCGCGCGGTTCGCCCGATCGGGCGCCCGTGGTGTGCAGGACGAGCGACGGCACGAGGAGTGCGCTCAACTGCACTCGCCCGCCGCTCACCCAGCCGATCAGGCGCTCGATCGGCGGGAGGACCCGCGGGGCCGCCCAGCGGAACAACCGGGTGCGCGTGAGCGGAGAGACGACGGAGCGGACGAGGTGGACGACGGTGGGCATGCGCCCCATTCTGCATGGCCCGCGATCGGCTCGTCGAGGACGGGGTACGGCTCCTGCGGCGTCGAGACAGTCCGGATGGCAGAGCCCGCTGGGCGGCAGAGGTCAACCCCCTTGCTGCGGGCAGCTCACGACCTAGCGTGGAAGAGACGAGAGATCGGAGCAGTCATGACCGACCCGATGCGCCCCCGCGAACCCGCCGAGGGCGAGTACACCGACTCCGAACTGCCGGAGGACGCCACACGCGCGGCTCCGCTGCGGGACCACGACGCGGAGGCCGTGAGCGCCGAGCACGACACCGAGGCGATCGAGATCGACGCCGATGAGCACGAGGGCGATGTCGAGATCGACGAGGAGAGCGACGACGTCGAGATCGCCATCGTCCCGCCCGGGCGCGAGTTCCCGATCTGAGCCGCGACCGAGCCGGCTCGCCCGCCCGAAGCAGCTTCAGCTCCGCGGGCGGGACTCGACGACCTTGTGGTCGGCGACGATGTAGGCGCCCGCGATCAGGATGACCTGGCTCGAGAGATTCAGCCAGATCAGCAGGGCGATGAGGGCGGTGAACGACGCGAGCAGGGGGTTCACCATCGCTCCCCCCACGAAGAGCCCAGAGAGCACTTGGAGCCCGGTCAGGCCCAGTCCGCCCAGGAGCGCACCACGCCAGAGCGAGCCGGCTCGGACCCGGATGCCGGAGAGCAATCGGAAGAGGGCGGCGATCGCCGCGGTGTCGATCGCGAAGGCCAGCAGCACCGAGACGGTGCGCGTGAGTCCGTCGAACCATCCCGACCGCGTCGAGACCCCCAGCCAGTCGAACACCGTGCCCAGGGCTGCGGTGCTGGCCACCATGATGACCGCCGCGACGACGAACGCGGCACCGAATCCGATCGCGAACACGAAGTCGCGGAACATCAGCCAGCCGAAGAACCGCGGATCGTCGGGCTGCTCGGCGAGATCACGGAAGGCGACGCGCAGCGAGCCGATCGCCCCGATCGCCGCGCCGACGAGTCCGACGAGCGCCAGCACTCCCGCGACGCTCAGCGTCACGGGCTGGACGAGCTGCTCGGGCGTGATCACGCCGTCCTCGCCGACGAGCCCGGGGATCACGGCGTCGATCGCCCTCATCAAGGCGTCGATCGCCTCGGGCCTTCCGGCCAGCCACACCCCGGCGACGGCGAAGCCGAGGAAGGCGCCCGCGAACACGGAGAACAGCGCACGATACGTCACGCTGTCGGCGAGCATCGGGCCGTGGCGGGAGAAGTAGTGGACGATCGCCTGCACGAGTGTGAACCGGAGCGCCCACTCCCACACGCGTTGACCCCGGCGGACCAGCGCCTGCCAGAACGAATCCCCCTGCCGTGCCTCCACCGTGTCAGGCTATCGAGTGCGGCGGAACACGAACCACCCCCTTGTTGTTGAGGCATTCGGGCGGGTATGACGCCTCGCCCATCGAGAGACCAGGAGAGACACACCATGAGCACACGAACCGAGACCGCGATCCTCGCCGGCGGCTGCTTCTGGGGCGTGCAGGATCTCATCCGTAAGCGTCCCGGGGTGCTCGCGACCCGGGTCGGCTACACGGGCGGCGACGTGCCGAACGCGACGTATCGCAATCACGGCAGCCACGCCGAGGCGATCGAGATCGTCTTCGATCCCGAGCAGCTGGCTTACCGCGACCTGCTCGAGTTCTTCTTCCAGATCCACGATCCGTCGACGAAGAACCGCCAGGGCAATGACATCGGTACGAGCTACCGCTCGGCGATCTTCCCGACGACGCCCGAGCAGGAGCGTGTCGCTCGCGACACGATCGCCGACGTGGACGCCTCGGGGCTGTGGCCTGGACCCGCGACCACCGAGGTCTCCCCCGCCGGGCCGTTCTGGGAGGCTGAGCCCGAGCACCAGGACTACCTCGAGCGCTACCCGAACGGCTACACGTGCCACTTCGTGCGCCCGGGCTGGAAGCTGCCGAAGCGCGACGCCGAGGCACCCCGCGCCGGATCGATCGCGTAGCAGCGGGTCGCGCGCGGCCGAATGACGGAAGGACCGTGGCGGACGAACGTCCGCCAC
>NZ_JBSHHD010000049.1:0-17242 GCF_053618155.1 Agromyces sp. NPDC055658
GGCTCGAGGCATCCGCCCCTCGGAACGACGTCAGACGCGAGCCGCGTCGGTCGCCGCGCGAGCGGCCGCGAGGCCCGCCTCGAGGTCGGCCTTGAGGTCGTCGATGTTCTCGATGCCGAGCGAGAGGCGCACGAGGCCGGGCGTCACGCCCGTCGTGAGCTGCTGCTCGGGCGTGAGCTGCGAGTGGGTCGTCGACGCCGGGTGGATGACGAGCGAGCGCACGTCGCCGATGTTCGCGAGGTGGCTGAACAGCGACAGGCCGTCGACGAGCGCGCGGCCGGCGTCGACGCCGCCCTTGAGCTCGAACGAGAGCACCGCCCCGACGCCCTTCGGGGCGTACTTGTTCGCCGCCGCGTACCACGGGCTCGAGGGCAGGCCCGAGTAGTTGACGCTCGCGACCTCGGGGTGGTTGTCGAGCCACTCCGCGATCTCCTGCGCGTTCTGCACGTGGCGCTCGACGCGCAGCGACAGCGTCTCGATGCCCTGGATCAGCTGCCACGCGCTCGCCGGGGCGATCGCCGCGCCGAGGTCGCGGAGCAGCTGCACGCGCGCCTTGATGACGTAGGCGAGGCCGTCGCCGACCGCGGTCGTGTAGCTCGCGCCGTGGTACGAGGGGTCGGGCTCGGTGAGGCCCGGGAACTTCGCGACGTTCTTCGACCACTCGAACCTGCCGCCGTCGACGATCACGCCGCCGATCACGGTGCCGTGGCCGCCGAGGAACTTCGTCGCCGAGTGGATGACGATGTCGGCGCCGTGCTCGAACGGGCGGATGAGGTACGGCGTCGCGATGGTGTTGTCGACGATGAGCGGGAGGCCGGCCTCGTGCGCGACGCCCGACACGAGCTCGATGTCGAGGATGTTGATCTTCGGGTTGCCGATCGTCTCGGCGAAGAAGAGCTTCGTGTTCGGCCGGACGGCGCGGCGCCACTCGTCGGGGTCGTCCTGGTTCTCGACGAACGTGGTCTCGATGCCGAGCTTCGCGAGCGTGTACTTGAAGAGGTTGTACGTGCCGCCGTAGATCGACGACGACGACACGATGTGGTCGCCGGCCTCGGCGATGTTCAGCACCGCGAACGTCGACGCCGACTGGCCCGATGCCAGCAGCAGCGCGCCCGTGCCGCCCTCGAGCGCCGCGATGCGCTCTTCGACGACGGCCTGGGTCGGGTTCTGGATGCGCGTGTAGATGTTGCCGAACTCGGCGAGCGCGAACAGGTTCTGCGCGTGCTCGGCGTTGTCGAACACGTACGACGTGGTCTGGTAGATCGGCGTCGCGCGGGCCTTCGTGACGGGGTCGGGCGCAGCGCCCGAGTGGACCTGCTTGGTCTCGAAGCGCCAGTCGGCGTTGCTGGTCATGGATGTCTCCTCGGAAGTCGTGCGCGGCCGGGTCGAGCTGGTCGTGCCAGTCGCGATGGCGTTGTCGAGTCACGTTAGGCGCGGCGGTGGAGTCGGGCAACGGAGCCCGCAACACGGCGTCACGGGCGAGGCAGGCGTGCGCCCGCTCCGTGCGGGCTCGGGGTCAGTGCCGCTCGGGGTCGGGCGGCAGCACGATCGTGCCGGTCGCGGTCGACGGCTCTGGGCGGAACAGCCACCGTGCGCGCGGTTCGACGAGCGGGCGGAAGACGCGCCGGACCGGTTTCAGGGAGAGCACGATCGCGATGCCGACGCAGAACGCGATCATCGCGGGCAGCACCCAGAACGGCTGGTCGCCCGCGAGGATGCCCGACTCGCGGAACGGGAAGAGCACGAACGGGTGCAGGAGGTAGATGTACATGGTCGCCCGGCCGAAGGGCGTGAACCAGTGGGCGCCCCGGGGCATGAGCACGAGGAACGCGACGGCGAGCACCATCGCGGACAGGAGCAGGACGAGGCGGATGGCGCCCGACCACGGCTCGTCGTAGCCGATCGCCTCGTAGGACTCGTCGTAGAGCATGAAGCGGCGGAGCTTCAGGTCGCGGAGCGTCTCGATCGTCATCGGCATGACGGCCAGCACGACGGCGAACAGCGCGATCGCGCCCGCTCGCCAGCGCCAGGTCACGGCCGGGCGGAGCTCCAGCCAGCGTCCGGTGACCTGCCACTGCCTGAGCTTCCAGCCGAACACGAAGAAGGGCAGCATGCCGAAGGTGCGTGTGAGCGCGAAGGTCGAGTCGATCGTCTCCGTGTAGCCGGCGCCGATCGAGATGACGATCGCGATCAGCAGGGGGTAGCGCAGCAGCACGAGGTACGGCAGCACGATGCGCCAGGCGGCGAGGGCGATGAGGAACCACAGGGTCCACGACGCGGTCGTGAAGTCGAGGTCGAAGTCCCCGCCGAGGAGCCAGCGGAGGACCGTCCAGATCGTCTCGAAGATGAAGTACGGGAAGACGATGTCGGTGAGGATCTGCCGCAGCGCCCTGGCGTTCGGCGGCCCCGACTTCGCGAAGTAGCCGCTCACGACGACGAAGACCGCGACATGGAACGAGTAGATGAACAGGTAGACGCTGTACGCGCTGTCGGACTCGGCGATGAGCGGCAGGATGCCGTGCCCGACGACGACGAGCGTGATCGCGATCCAGCGCGCGTTGTCCCACAGCGGCACCCGCTTGCGGGTCGGCCGGGGGTGGTCGATCCTCGTGTGCATCACTCCATTCAAGCGCACGGTTCCCGAAGACCGCGGCCGGTTGCGGGCAGAATGGGCGCATGGCGAAACTTCGTGCGGTCGTGACGGGTGCGAGTTCGGGCATCGGGGCGGCCACGGTACGGGCGCTCCGGGCGGCCGGATGGGACGTGGTGGGCGTGGCCCGCCGCGAGGAGCGCCTTCGGGTGCTCGAGGCCGAGACCGGGGCCTCCGTGTTCGTCGCCGACCTCACGCAGCAGTCCGACGTCGACGCGTTGCGCGACCACCTCGCCGCGACCGGCCCCGTCCACGCCCTCGTGAACAACGCGGGCGGGGCGAAGGGGCTTGACTCGGTCGAGGCTTCGGAGATCGACGACTGGGCGTGGATGTTCGAGGTCAACGTGCTCGCCCTCAAGCGCGTCACGAGCGCCCTGCTGCCGTTGCTGCGACAGGGCGCGATCTCGCGCGGCGTCGCCGACATCGTGAACGTCACGTCGATCGCCGGGCACACCGCCTACGTCGGCGGCGGCGGGTACAACGCGGCGAAGTTCGCCGCGCACGCGCTCACCGAGGTGCTGCGGCTCGAGCTCAACGGCGAGCCGCTGCGGGTGATCGAGGTCGCGCCGGGCCTCGTCAAGACCGACGAGTTCGCCCTCGTGCGCTTCGGGGGCGACCGCGCCCGGGCCGACGCCGTGTACGAGAACGTGCCGGATCCGCTCGTCGCCGAGGACATCGCCGGCGTGATCGTCGACGCCGTGCAGAAGCCCCGGCACGTCGACCTCGACCTCATCGTCGTGAAGCCGGTCGCGCAGGCCGCGCCGTACCGGCTGACGAAGGGCCCCCTCGCCGTCCGTGGAACGGATGCCCCATGACGACCGATGCCGCGTCAGCGGAGCGGCCGGCCCCGCGTCGGGATGCATGGGAACGGCGCACGACGATTCCGCTCGTGGTGCTCGGCGTCGTCTTCATCGTCGCCTACACGATCTACGTCCTCGCTCCGTGGATTCCGCGCGGGCCGGGTTCGCCGCTCTTCGTCGCGCTCGTGGTCGCCTGGCTCGTCTTCGTGACCGACGTGGTCGTGCGGATCTCGCTCACGCCCCGCGGCGGCCGCTGGGCGTTCATCCGCTCCCATCCGGTCGACGTCCTGTCGGCGATCGTGCCGCTGTTCCGCGCGTTCCGCGTGCTCGCCCTGTTGCGCAACGTGCCGTACCTGCAGCGACGCAGCGGTGCGGCGGTGCGCGCCAACATCATCATCTACGGCACGACCTATGCGATCGTCTTCGTCTACTTCATCGCGCTCGCGACCCTGCAGGCGGAACGGGGCGCACCGGGTGCGACGATCACGACGTTCGGCGATGCGATCTGGTGGGCGATCGTCACGGTCGCGACCGTCGGCTACGGCGACATGTACCCCATCACCACCGAGGGGCGGTTCTACGCCGTCTTCCTGATGGCCGGCGGCGTCGTGATCGTGGGCACCGCGTCGGCGACGATCATCTCGTACATCGGCGAGCGGGTCGGCCAGGCGCGGTCGGACCGCGAGGTCGAGGCGGCGGCGCGGCGGGCCGCCGCGCGCGATCGCCCGATCGGTCGGGACGAGTCGGGCGGGGGAGCGGCGCACGGATCGCCGGCCGACGGAGCGGATCGCTGACCCGCCCGCCGCGGCGGCCCGATACGATCTCCAGATGACGTTCGATGCGAATGACGCCGGCCTCGGAGTGCCCGAGATCCGCCGCGAGATCCTCGATTGGGACCGGTTCGGCGAGGCGGCTCGCTCGCTCGCCGGCGATGTGCTCGGCTCGGGCTTCAAGCCCGATGTCGTGATCGCGATCGCCCGCGGCGGGCTGCTGCTCGCGGGTGCGATCGCGTACGCGCTCGGCACGAAGCAGTGCGGCTCGATCAACGTCGAGTTCTACACCGACATCGAGCAGGTGCTGCCCGAGCCCATCGTGCACCCGCCGATGCTCGACGCGCCCGCGCTCGCGGGCCTCAAGGTGCTGCTCGTCGACGACGTCTCCGATTCGGGGCGCACGCTCGCGAAGGTGCTCGAACTGCTCACCGAGGTGGGCGCCGACGTGCGCACGGCGACGCTCTACACGAAGTCGCGCACCATCCTCGTGCCCGACTACAGCTACCGCGACACCGACGACTGGATCGTGTTCCCCTGGTCGGCGCTGCCGCCGGTCACCGCGCAGACCGTCGAGGGCACCGCGTGAGCGTCCACCTCGTGGGCGGCGGCTGGCCCGCCGACGGCGACACCGCGGTCTTCTCGCGCTTCATCGTCGAGGCCGCGCACCGGGCGGCGTCGGCCGGCCGCGCCGAGCCCCGCATCGCCGTGGTGGCGGTGCGCGACGGCGACGCCGAGGCGCATGCGGCGAAGTTCGTCGAGGTCGCTGCGGCGGTCGGCGCGTTCGTCCCGGTCGTGACGGCGGTCGCCCACGGCGGCGACGTGCCGCCGTCGGCCTTCGCCGACGTCGACGGCGTGATCGTCGGCGGCGGCAACACCCCCGCGTACCGCGACGCGCTCGAGCCGCGGTTCGGCGAACTGCGACGGCTCGTGGCCGCTGGCACCCCCTATCTCGGATTCTCGGCGGGCGCGATGATCGCCGCGGAACGGGCGCTGATCGGCGGCCGGGCCATCGGCGGGGTGACCGTGTCGCCCGAGTCGGGCGACCAGGGCCTCGACGAGGTCACCGTCGCGCCCGGCATCGGACTCGTGGACGTCGCGATCGACGTGCACGTCGCCCAGTGGGGTGCGCTCTCGCGTCTCGTCGCCGCGGTCGAGGCCGGCATCGCCGAAGGCGGCCTCGGCATCGACGAGGAGACGGTGCTCATCGTCGGCGAGGGCGGCCTCGAGGTGCAGGGCCGCGGCAGCGTCTGGCGGGTGCTGCCCGCCGAGCACGGCGTCGTCGTCTCGACGATCGGCGCGTGATGTCCGGGAAGCGCCTCGACGAAATCGCCGGAGCCGGGCCGATCGGCGCCGAGGCCGCCGGGCCGGGCAGCAGTGCGAACGTCCACCTGGTCGGCGGCGGTGCGCTCACCGGCGCCGATGCTCGGTTGTACGCGCCGTTCGTCGCCGAGGCCGCCGCACGCGGCCGAGCGATGGGTCGCACCCGCCCGCGCATCGCGGTGATCTCCGTGCATCCCGACGGCCCGGGCCGGGCCGCAGTGCTCGTCGACGTCATCTCCGCGGCAGGCGAGTTCGATCCGCACGTGACCGCCGTGCACGGCGGCGAGGAGATCGGGCTCGCCGCGCTCGCCGACGTCGACGGCATCGCCGTCGGCGGCGGCATCGTCGAAGAGGTGCGCGCGGGACTCGAGCCGCTGTTCGACGAACTGCGACGGCAGGTCGCCGACGGCGTGCCGTACCTCGGCGTCTCGGCCGGAGCGATGATCGCCGCCGAGGGCTCGCTCGACGGCGGCTCGCGCATCGACGGCATCATCGTCTCGCCCGAGGACCCCGACGAGCCGGGCTCGGAGCTCGGGATCGGGGCGGGCATCGGGCTCGTCGACATCGCCGTCGAGGTGCACGTGGCCCAGCGCGGCATGCTCTCCCGCATCGTGGCCGCGGTGGAGTCGGGCCTCATCGACGGCGCGCTCGGCATCGACGAGCGCACGGTGCTCATCCTGGGCGAGGACGGACTCAGGGTCGAGGGTTCCGGCAGCGTCTGGCGGGTGCTTCCCGCCGAACACGGTGTCGTCGTCGCGACGGTCGGCGCGTGATGCCGGCGAAGAGCCTCGGCGAGCTCGCCGAAGCCGGCCTCATCGACCCGGGCTGGGCAGGCGCCCTCGCGCCGGTCGCCCCTCGCATCGCGGCGATGGGCGACTTCCTGCGTGCCGAGACGGCGGCCGGTCGCGGCTACCTGCCGTCCGGAGACCGCGTGCTGCGCGCATTCGTGGCGCCCCTCGCCGACGTGCGCGTGCTCATCGTCGGACAGGACCCGTACCCGACCCCAGGGCATCCCATCGGGCTCTCGTTCGCGGTCGACCCGCACGTGCGACCGGTGCCGCGGAGCCTCCAGAACATCTACCGCGAACTGCACGACGACCTCGGCGTCGCACCGCCGGCGCACGGCGACCTTACGCACTGGAGCCGGAACGGCGTGATGCTCCTGAACCGCGTGCTCACGGTACGGCCGGGCGAGGCCGCCTCGCACCGCGGCAAGGGCTGGGAAGAGGTGACCGACCACGCGATCAGGTCGCTCGTCGGCCGGGGCACCCCCCTCGTCGCCATCCTCTGGGGGCGCGATGCGCAGGGCCTGAAGCCGCTGCTCGGCGACACCCCGGTGATCGAGTCGGCGCATCCGAGTCCGTTGTCGGCGTCGCGCGGCTTCTTCGGATCGCGGCCGTTCAGCCGGGCGAACTCGCTGCTCGAGGCGCAGGGCGCCGACCCGGTCGACTGGCACCTGCCGGCATGAGCGCCGCCATGGCAGCGGCGGCTCACGCCGAGGCATCCCGAAACCTGCTCGCAATCTCGCCGACGTAGTCTGACGGCATGCTCGAGGAGGAATACCAGGAACGCCGGGTGCTCCCGCATCACCTGCGGAAGCCCGCGCCCGTCGAGGCGCCGTTCGAGTACTCGTTGCGCGACGCCGTTCCGGCCGACCTGCCGAGCGTCCGCGAGATCTACAACCACTACGTCGCGAACTCGACGGTCACGTTCGACGAGGACCCGATGACGCTCGCCGAGTGGCGCGCGAAGTTCGTGCAGCTCGCCGACCTCGGCATGCCGTTCATCGTCGCCGAGTCGCCGACGGGGCAGCTGCTCGGCTACGCGCTCGTCGCGCCGTGGAAACCGAAGCGCGCCTACCGGTTCACCGTCGAGGACTCGATCTACCTCGGACCGGCGGCGACCGGCAAGGGCCTCGGTCGGGTGCTGCTCGGCGAGCTCATCGAACGCTCGAAGGCCGCCGGCATCAAGGAGATCATCGCCGTCATCGCCGACCAGGGCGCCGAGGGCTCGCTCGTGCTGCACGAGCGGTTCGGATTCACCGAGATCGGACGGATGGGCCGGGTCGGATTCAAGTTCGACCGGTGGCTCGGCACGATCCTCATGCAGCGTTCGCTGAAATAGGGCGGATGCCTCGCGGCCGCACCGCTCGGTCGACGGTGCCGCCGGCGGCGGGCCGGCACCGCCGTAGGCTCGGGGCATGACCGAGCTGCACGAGCACACCGCCCTCGACCAGTACCGGCTGCTCCAGGCGGGGGAGGTGTCGCCGACGGAGCTCGCCGCTCACTACCTCGGGCGGGTCGAACGGCTGAACACCGAGGTCGGCGCATTCGCGACGGTGACGCCCGAGCTCGCCATCGCGCGAGCCGGCGTCGTCGAGCGCGACGTGCCGCGGTCGAGACCGCTGTGGGGGCTCCCGCTCGCCGACAAGGACCTGCAGCTCCGCGCGGGCGTGCCTGCGGAATTCGGATCGCGTGCGTTCGCGGACTTCGTGCCCGACGAGTCCGACGAGTTGGTCCGCGCCGTCGACGCGGCGGGTGCCGTGAGCCTCGGCAAGACGGCGACGCCCGAGTTCGGCCTGCCGTCGTACACCGAGGGCCTCGCCTTCCCGCCGGCGCGGAACCCGTGGAACCTCGAGCTCGGGGCGGGCGGGTCGAGCGGGGGAGCGGCGGCCGCGGTCGCCGCCGGCATGCTGCCGTTCGCCCCCGGTTCCGACGGCGGCGGCTCGATCCGGATCCCGGCCGCCGCCTGCGGACTCGTCGGCGTCAAGCCGTCCCGCGGCCGGGTGCCGGCCGGGCCGGGCCTCGCGAGCCTCGCGGGCCTCGGCGTCGCGGGTCCGATCGCCCGCACGGTCGCCGACGCCGCGCTGCTGCTCGACGGGCTGATCGCGCCGCTCGGCTATCCCGCAGCGCACCGGTACGCACTGCGCGCGCCGGGCGACGACGGGCCGTTCCTCGGCGCGGCGATCCGCGGCGAGGGGCGCTACCAGCTCGGAGTGATGACCGATTCGCCGTGGGACGACTGGGTCGAGATCTCGATCGAAGCGCCGGCGATCGCCGCGCTCGACCAGGCGATCGGCGTGCTCGACGGAATGGGCCACGGCATCGAACGGGTGCCGGCCTCGCCGGAACCGGGCTACGCCGACGCGTTCCGCACGGTCTGGCAGGCGGGCGCGGCGACGATCCCGGTCGACGGCGACCGCGAGGCGCTGCTCGAGCCGCTCACCCGCTGGCTGGTCGAGCGCGGACGCACGGTGCCCGCCCGGCAGCTCGCCGAGGCGCTCGCCTGGCTCGCGGGATTCGAGGAGCGGGTGATCCGCCGCTTCGCGTCGTTCGACGCGATCGTGACCCCGGCGCTCGCGCTGACCCCGAGGCCGGTGGGCTGGTACGACGCGGTCGACGGCGAGCGCAACTTCGCCCAGCAGGTGCAGTTCACTCCGTTCACCTCGTTCGTGAACGTCTCGGGGCTGCCGGCGATCACGGTGCCCGTCGCGGAGACCGACGACGGGGTGCCGCTCGGCGTGCAGCTCATCGGCCGACCCGGCGGCGAGGGCGTGCTGTTCTCGATCGCCGCGCAGCTCGAGCGTCGGAGCGGCCGCAGCACGCGGCATCCCGCCCTCTGGGCATCATGACGAAGCGGATTTGACGAGGTTAGGTAAGCCTCACCTATAGTGGAGGCATGCTCGGTCTCGACCTCACGATCTCCTACAACGGCACGCCAGTCGTGCACGGCGCGGAGCTCCACCTCGAACCGGGCAAGGTCACCGCCCTCGTCGGGCCGAACGGCAGCGGCAAGTCGACGCTGCTGCGTGCGCTCGCACGGCTGCACCGACCCGACTCGGGGCGCGTGCTGCTCGCCGGCGGCGACGCGCACACCGTCTCCGACGGGGCGCCGGGAACGGCCGACGACCTCGCCGAGCGGGGCGTCGACGCCGCAACGCTCAGCGCGCGCGAGTTCGCCCGGCGGGTCACGCTGCTCGCCCAGAGCCGCCCGACGCCGGGCGGGCTCTCGGTGCGCGAGCTCGTCGAGTTCGGGCGCCACCCGCACCGCGGCCGCTTCATCGCGGGCGATGCCGGCGGTGCCGCGATCGTCGACCGGGCGATGGAGTTGACGGGCGTCGCGGACCTCGCGGCGCACGCCGTCGACGAGCTCTCGGGCGGACAGCTGCAGCGCGTGTGGCTCGCCGCCTGCCTCGCGCAGGACACCGGGGTGCTCCTCCTCGACGAGCCGACCACCTACCTCGACCTGCGCTACCAGGTCGAGCTCCTCGACCTCATCCGCGAACTCGCCGACGAGCACGGCGTGACGATCGGCGTCGTGCTGCACGACCTCGACCAGGCGGCGGCGATCGCCGACCGCATCGTGCTCCTCGAGTCCGGCCGCGTACGTGCCGTCGGCACCCCGGCCGAGGTCCTCGTCAGCGACGTGCTGAGCTCGGCCTACGGCATCCGGGTCGACGTCGACGTCGACGAACGCGGCTGCATCACCACGTGCCCCATCGGCCGCTACAACACCAGGCAGCGCAGTCCGCGCCTCGCCGTCGCCTGACCCGAATCCCCGACCACCCCCCATGCGCGGGCACCGCTGTGCCCGCGCGCCCGACCATGAGGAATCCTCTGCCATGAGAACACCCGCCATCGCCCTCAGCGCCGTCGCCGCGGCATTCCTGCTGCTCCTCACCGGATGCGGCACGACCGAGGCGCCCGAAGCGGCGACCGACGCCGACGCGGCGATCACCGTGACCGACGACCGCGGCGAGGAGATCACGCTCGACGCGCCCGCGGAGAAGGTCGTCGCGCTCGAATGGAACACGGCAGAGAACCTCGTCGCCCTCGGCGTCATGCCCGCGGGCGTCGCCGACGTCGCCGGCTACACGGCCTGGGTGCAGTCCGAGCCGCTCGACGAGGGCGTCACCGACGTGGGCATGCGCGGCGAGCCCTCCGTCGACGCGATCGCGGGCCTCGCCCCCGACCTCGTCGTCACCACGACCGACCTGCCAGAGACCGTGATCGCGCAGGTCGAGGAGTTCGCTCCCGTGCTCGTGGTGCGCGGTGCCGACGCCTCGAACCCGATCGGCCAGATGGAGTCGAACCTCGAGCGCATCGCCACGGCGACCGGTACCGAGGAGGCGGGCGAGGCGCTCCTCGACGGGTTCCACGCCGAGATCGACGAGGGCAGGGCCGCGATCGAGGAGGCGGGACTCGCCGGCACGCCGTTCATGATGAGCGACTCGTGGGCCTCGGGCGGCCAGGTCTCGATCCGACCGTTCACCGAGGGCGCCCTGCTCACCGCCGTCACCGAGGAGCTCGGCCTCGAGAACGCCTGGACGGGCGAGGGCGACGCCGACTACGGCCTCGGCTCGACCGACGTCGAAGGGCTCACCGGCCTCGGCGACCTGCAGTTCCTGTACATCACGAACGGCGAGGCCGACGCATACGCGGTCGACCTGGCCGACAACGCGGTCTGGAAGTCGCTGCCGTTCGTGCAGTCGGGCAACGTGCACCGCCTGCCCGACGGCATCTGGATGTTCGGCGGCCCCTCGTCGATGAACGACTACATCGATGCGGTCGTCGACACCCTCGCGGGCTGAGACGACCGTGTCGTCCGCCGCGCCGGCCGGGAGCCGTGAGCGCCCCCGGCTCGGCGCGGTCCTGCTGCTGGCCGTCGGGGTCGTCGTCGCGACGCTCCTGGCCGCAGTCCACGTCACCCAGGGGTCGTCGGGTGTCGGGCTGCCCGAACTCGTCGGCCTCATCACGGGCACCGGCGGCGATGACCAGTCGGCCGCGATCTTCCTCGCCTCCCGGATGCCGCGGCTCGCAGCCGGCGTCGTCGTCGGCATCGCGCTCGGGGTCGCCGGCCTCATCCTGCAGTCGGTCTCGCGCAACGTGCTCGCCTCGCCCGACACGCTCGCGGTCAACGCCGGCTCGTACCTCTCGGTCGTCGTCGTCGCCGCATTCGGCATCTCCCTGCCCGTGATCGGCGGCGGTGCCGTGGCCTTCATCGGCGGCCTCGCCGCCGCGGGGCTCGTGCTGGCGCTCTCGGCGAGCGGCTCGCGCGGCGCGACCGGCGGCTCCGGCGGATCGGGCGGCACCGTCCGCCTCGTGCTGGCGGGCTCCGCCATCGCGCTCGCCCTGACGGCGCTCACGACCATGCTGCTGCTGCTCTTCCCGGAGCGGACGACCGGGCTCTACGCGTGGAGCCAGGGCACCCTCGCGCAGACCGGTATCGGCCCCGCCGCGCAGCTCGCGCCGGTCGTCGGCGTCGCCGTCGCGGCACTCTTCGTGCTCGCACGCCAGTTCGACCTCGTCGCGCTCGGCGACGACACCGCGACGGTGCTCGGCGTCGACGTGCGGCGCACCCGCCTCGTCGGCGTCGTCATCGCCGTGCTGCTGTCGGCCTCGGCCGTCGCCCTCGTCGGTCCGATCGGCTTCGTCGGCCTCGCCGCGCCCGCGATCGTGCGGCTCATCGCCGTGCGGGTGCCGGGCATGCAGCGGCACGTCCTGCTCATCCCTGCGGCGGCGCTCATGGGCGTCATCGTCGTGCTGGGCGCCGACGTGCTGCTCCGGCTCGCCTTCGGCGGGGAGGCGGCCGTCGAAGTGCCGACGGGCGTCGTCACCACCATCTTCGGCGCGGTGTTCCTCATCGCGCTCGCGCTGCGGTCGCGCGCGACGAGCGAGGCCGCGAGCGGGTTCGTGATCGGCACCGGGCTCTCACGGCGGGGGCGCGCATTCGTGATCGCCGGGGCCGCCGTGCTCCTCGTCATCCTCGCGTTCGTGTCGCTGCTCCTCGGCGACGCGAAGCTGCTCGGCGGCGACGTGCTCAACTGGGCCACCGGGCAGGCGGGCCCGCTCGTCGAGTTCGTCATGAACACGCGCGCCCCGCGCGTCGCCGCCGCGATCCTCGCGGGCGCGGCCCTCGCCGTCGCCGGCACGGTCGTGCAGGCGGTCTCGCGCAACCCGCTGGCCGAACCCGCGATCCTCGGCGTGACGGGCGGCGCGGGCGTCGGCGCGGTGCTCGTCATCACCTTCTGGCCGCTCGCGAGCTTCGTCGCGGTCACGACCGGCGGATTCGTCGGCGCGGCGGCCGCGGCCCTCATCGTGTTCGGCCTGTCGCTTCGCGGCGGGCTCGCGACGAGCCGGCTCATCCTGGTCGGGCTCGGCGTCTCGGCTGCGGCCTCGGCGATGGTCGCGATGCTCATCATCGCGACCGACCCGTACAACGCCGCGAAGGCGCTGACCTGGCTCTCGGGGTCGACCTACGGGCGGACGTTCCCGCAGCTCATCCCGCTCGTCGTCGTGCTCGCCGTCGCGCTGCCCCTGCTGGTCGCGACCCGGCGCGAACTCGACCTGCTCGCGTTCGACGACGACACCCCTCGGGTGCTCGGCGTGCGACTCGGCAACGCACGGCTCGGCCTGCTCGCGATCGCGGTCGCGCTGACCGCGACCGCCGTCTCGGCGGTCGGCGTCATCGGCTTCGTCGGGCTCGTCGCGCCGCACGCCGCACGAGCCCTCGTGGGCGCCCGCCATGCGCTCGTGCTGCCGCTCGCGGCGCTCCTCGGCGCACTGCTCGTGACCGTCGCCGACACGATCGGCCGCACCGTCATCGCGCCCGGGCAGCTGCCCGCGGGACTCGTGACGGCCGTCGTCGGCGCGCCGTACTTCGTGTGGCTGCTCTGGCGCTCGCGCCGTACCGCCTGACGAACCGGCGGGCCGCTGCGCGACCCGCTCCCGCTCGATCCGACCCCGACCCCACGACAGGAGCCAGCTCCATGGCCAAGCCCGGATACCGCGTCTTCGAGACCGTCGTCGGCGAGATCCGAAGGATGTCGCCGCACTTCGTGCGGGTGACCTTCCGCGGCGATGATCTCAACGACGTCGGCTGGGACGGACCCGACCAGCGCATCAAGGTCGTCCTCCCGCTCGAAGGCGTCCCGGAGGGGGACGACGGGTTCGGCTGCTTCCCGAGGGGCGACGACTGGTTCGGCGACTGGCGCGCGCTGCCAGACGAACGGCGCAACCCGATCCGCACGTACACGATCCGCGACGCGCGCCCCGAGACCGGTGAGCTCGACGTCGACTTCGTCGCGCATGGCGACTCGGGGCCGGCATCGCGCTGGATCGCACGTGCTGAGCCGGGGGAGCGGATGCTGCTCGTCGCGCCCGATGCGACGAGCGACGAGCCGCCCGGCGGGTGGGAGTGGCACCCCGGCACGGCCGGCACGCTGCTCATCGCCGGCGACGAGACGGCGGTGCCGGCGATGAGCGCCATCCTCGCGCAGCTTCCGGCATCCGCGCGCGGCGCCGCGTTCCTCGAAGTGCCCGCCGCGGGCGACGTGCTCGACATCGAGGCGCCGCCCGGGGTCGTCGTGCAGTGGTTGCACCGCGGTGGCGACGAGCACGCTGAAGCGACCTACGGTGCCCGGCTCGTCGAGGCGGTCCGAGCCTGGGCCGACGACGAGCTCGGCGCTCGGGGCGCCGCCCGGGCGGAGGCCGCCGCCCCCGCCGATGCCGAGCTGCCCGCACTCGCCGACGACGAGATCCTCTGGGAGGTGCCCGAGGCCACGGCCGACGACGGCGTCTACGCCTGGCTCGCCGGCGAGGCGACGGCGATCACGACGCTCCGCCGCCATCTCGTCAAGGGCCTCGGCGTCGACCGCCGGCGCGTGGCCTTCATGGGGTACTGGAAGCTCGGCCGCGCCGAGGGGTAGCGCGCAGGTAGCCGCCCGCCTCGAGCCCGGCTTCGATCTCGAAGCGGTTGCGCAGCGGATCGCGCCCGGCGATGAGGTAGAGCACGGGCAGCAGCATGCCGTACTTGCGCCACTGGGCCTGGTGCACCGCCTCGTGGCTGAGCACCCGGTCGCCGTCGTTCGACCCCGTGAGGTAGCACCCGCCGACGCACGACCCGCCGCGACCGTAGGTCCACTTCGGCATGCCGGTGAACACGACGAGGCCGTTGCGGACGGTCACGGGGCCAGTGCTCCAGAGGAAGCCCCACGTGAAGCCGACCGCGGTCGCCCACCAGTAGCCGAGGCGGCTGATCCGCGAGTCGGTGAGTCGCACGCGGAGGGTGCGACTCGATGCGGGTGCGGTCATGCGGCGGGCTCCTCGTCGGTCGTCCGGGTGCGTCGTGAACCCCGCGGTTCCCCTCCCGCTGCGGCCGCGACGCCCTGTTCGGCCGCCTCCGGACGGCCGAGGGCCTCGAGGAGCCGAAGCCAGACCTCGCTCATCGTCGGGAACGCGGGAACGGCGTGCCACAGCCGGTCGACCGGCACCTCGCCGACGATCGCGATCGTCGCCGGATGCACGAGCTCCGCGACGTCGGGCCCGACGAACGTGGCGCCGATCACCGTGCCGAGCTCGCCGTCGACGACGAGCCGCGCCCGACCGGTGAAGCCGTCGGCGTGGATGCCCGCGCCGCTCACGGCGGCGAAGTCGACGTCCGCGACGCGGACGTCCCGTCCGGTGCGACGGGCGGCCTCGGCGGTCATGCCCACGGCCGCGCACTCGGGCTCGGCGAAGACGATCTCGGGAACGGCCGAGTGGTCGGCGGTCGCGGTGTGCGCGCCCCACGGCGCGAGGTCGAGCGGGCGACCGGTGGCGCGTGCGCCGATGAGGTCGCCGACGGCGCGGGCCTGGTACTTGCCCTGGTGCGTCAGGAGCGCACGGTGATTGACGTCGCCGACCGCGTACAGCCACGGCGTCTCGTCGTTGACGGCCGCCAGCACGAGCAGGCTGTCGTCGACATCGAGCCAGGCACCCGGCTCGAGCCCGACGGTCTCGAGCCCGAGCGAGCCGGTTCGAGGGTGTCGGCCGGTGGCGACGAGCACCTCATCGGCGACGAGCTCGTCGCCGTCGTCGGTCATGATGCGGACCGCCCCCTGCTCGTCGCGGGCGACGCGCACGGGTTCGACGCCGAGACGCACCGTCGCCCCCAGTCCGCGCAGACCCTCGGCCACCGCCTCGCCCACGAAGGGCTCCATCGCACCGAGCAGCCCGTGGCGGGCGAGCAGCACGACCTCCGTGCCGAAGCCGGCGAAGGCCGTGGCCGCCTCGACCGCGACGGCGCCGCCGCCGATGATCGCCAGGCGGCGCGGCGGACGCTCGACCGACGTCGCCTCCCGGCTCGCCCACGGCGCGGCCTCGACGAGTCCGTCGACCTCCGGGATCAGGGGATCCGACCCGGTCGCGACCACCACCGCATGTCGGGCCACGAGGGCGAGGTCCGAACCGTCGGGGCGCTCGACGACGACCCGGCGCGGCCCGTCGAGCCTGCCGTGTCCGCGTTCGAGCGCGATGCCGACGCTCTCGAGCCACCCGACGGCGCCGTGGTCGTCCCAGTCCGAGACCCACTCGTCGCGCCGGCGCAGCACCGCCGGCACGTCGAGCGCGCCGGTCACGGCCTCGGCCGCGCCGGGGACCCGTTGCGCCGCCCGCAGCGCCGCGGCACTCCGCAGCAGGGTCTTCGACGGGATGCACGCCCAGTACGAGCATTCGCCGCCGACGAGCTCGTGTTCGACGAGGACCACCTCGAGTCCGGCCGCCCTCGCCCGGTCGGCGACGTTCTCGCCGACCGGCCCGCCGCCGATCACGACGACATCCGTCTCGCGCTGCATCCCCGTCATCGGCGCCTCCCGTCGCGGCCGCAGTCGTCCTTCGCCACGGCCGACGAACCCCAGCCTAGGCCCGCCCGGGGGCGGGTCGCCGCGGATCAGGAACCCTGACGGCTGCCCGACGTCAACGCCCCGACGAGGCGCAGGATCGTCGGCAGGTCGTCGACCGCCGTCTCCGGACTCGCGGGGGTGAAGCCCGCGATGGCGGCACCCGCGAGCGGGAACCGACCGGCCACCTCGCGCAGGAGGGTCGCGAGCTCCGCGGCTCCGACACCGAACGGCATCGGGTACGAGAGTCCCGCGAGCGCCGACGGGTCGAGCACGTCGAGGTCGACGTGGACGAAAACGTGCGAGGCCCCCGTCGCCTCGAGCTCGCCGATCACGACGGTCGGGTCGGAGAGGTCCTCGACCGTGAGCACGGGGATCTCGTGCTCGTCGATGAACCGGCGCTCCTCGTCGTCGATGGCGCGCACGCCGCCGAGCACGAGCCGTGCGGGGGGCACCCGGGTCGCCTCGTCGAGCGCGAGTCCGTCGGCGCCCTCGCCGGTGATGGCGCGGAGCGCCATGCCGCCGAAGCCGCCCGACGGCGAGCTCTCCGGCGTGTTGAGGTCGGGGTGCGCGTCGAGCCAGAGCACGGCGAGGTCGCCACCGGTGCGTTCGACGGCGTGGGCGACGGCGGCGAGCGAGGTGCCGCAGTCCCCGCCGATCGTCAGGGCCCAGTCGGGCACGAGCGCGAGCGCCTCGGCCGCCGCATCCCGGACCCGCCGGATGGTGCTGTAGCGACGAACCCCGGTGCCGAGCGATTCACCCGCTTCGACCGGCACGTCGACGGTGACGGTCGCGGAGCTCGGCAGGTCGCCGAGGATCGCGGCCGCGCCGTCGGCGAGGCTCATCGCACGGGACGACACCGAGCCCTGCCAGAGCGGGACGACGACGAAGGTTGCTGGCATGCCTTCCAGTATCGCGCCGCCTGGCGCCGCACGACCAGCGCGACGGCCGATGTCGCCGACCATCGGGGGCGGGCCACACGATCGCATCGGCGGCCGACGGCTCCGACGACGGGGCGGATGCCTCGGGGCCGACCCCGAGG
>NZ_JBSHHD010000050.1:0-16206 GCF_053618155.1 Agromyces sp. NPDC055658
GGGGCGCAGAGCGCCCCCGCCCCGTTCCCGGCACCGCAACCGAAGCGTCCGATCCGCACTGAAGGGAGCACGATGGGCATCATCACCGACAATCTCGACCTCTGGGGCGAGATGATCGTCGGCACGCTCCTGCTGTTCTTCGCGGGGGGAACCCTCGCGCTCATCCTGGGCACCATCGTCGGTGCGATGCGCGTGTCGCCGATCCCGATCGCACGCGGAGTCGGTGCCTTCTACGTGAACACCGTGCGCAACACCCCGCTGACGCTCGTCTTCTTCGCCTTCGCCTTCGCCCTGCCGCCGCTGCTGGGGCTGCGGCTCACCGGTGCGGTTTCGATCACCCTCGCGATCTGTGCGCTCGGCATCTACACCGCCACCTACGTGGCCGAGACGATCCGCTCCGGCATCAACACCGTTCCGGTCGGCCAGGCCGAGGCGGCACGTGCGATCGGGCTGACGTTCGGACAGGTCATGCGGTTCGTCGTCCTGCCGCAGGCGTTCCGCTCCGTGATCCCGCCGATGATGAGCGTCTTCATCGCGCTGCTCAAGAACACGACTGTCGCCGCCGGGTTCTCGATCGCCAACCTCGGGTCGGTCCGCGCCTACCTCAGCGAGCGCGGCGAGAACCAGTTCGTCGCGATCCTCTGGGTGATGGCGATCTTCGTCGCCCTCGTGCTGCTGTTGTCATGGGCGCAGCAGACATTCGAGCGCCGTTGGAAGGTGGCCCGATGACCAGCGTCCTCTACGATGTGCCCGGCCCCCGGGCGATCGCCCGCAACCGCATCCTCGGCGTCATCACCGTCGTCGTGGTGCTGGCGATCCTCGGCTTCATCCTGTGGCGGCTCTGGGCGACGGGGCAGTTCACGGCCGAGAAGTGGAGCGCATTCACCTACACGAACGTATGGGTCCAGATCGGCATCGCGACCCTGAACACGCTCGCCGCGTTCGGCGCGGCCGCGGTGGGCGCACTCATCGTCGGATTCGTCCTCGCGATCGGCCGGCTCTCCGACCACGCGTGGCTCCGACGCCCGGTGGGTGCGGTCGTCGAGGTGCTCCGCGCCGTTCCCGTGCTCGTCTTCATGTTCCTGCTCTACTACGGGCTGCCGGTCATCGGCGTGAAGATGGACCCGTACTGGGCGGTGGTCATCGCCCTCATCGCGTACAACGGCTCCGTGCTCGCCGAGGTCATCCGCGCCGGTGTGGAGTCGCTGCCGAAGGGCCAGTCAGAGGCCGGGTACGCGATCGGCCTGCGCAAGGCCGGCGTGATGCGACTCATCCTGCTGCCACAGGCCATCCGCGCGATGATGCCCGTGATCATCGCCCAGCTCGTCGTCACGCTGAAGGACACCGCACTCGGCTACATCATCACGTACGAGGAACTGCTCTTCTACGCGCGCTACATCGGCTCGCAGTCGACCTACGGCTCGCCGATCGTCCCGGCGACGATCATCGTCGGCACGATCTACATCCTGCTCTGCCTGATCCTCTCCTACATCGCCTACCGGGTCGAGCGCCGGCTCCGACGCACGCACCGCACCGTGATCACCGTCGACCTGCTCGACGAGAACATCACCACGACCCGGGCGGTCGCCGTGCAGGCCGGCCTGGACTCGATCGGCGGCAGCGAAGGGACAGGTGGCGGCCTCCGGGGCTGAAATGCGACGAGCCTCGACGCGGCGTCGGCCACGAGGTGGCGCGCCACGCACGGTACCGTCGCGCCGGTAGACTCGGTTCTCGTGCCAGAGCCCCTCGAAATCACCGAGTCCGCGGTCCAGTCCGCCGTCGACGCGGCCCTCGCGGCCATCGCGTCCGCCGGCGACTCCGCCGCGCTGAAGACCGTTCGCACCGAGCACACCGGCGACAAGTCGCCGCTCGCGCTGCTGAACGCCGAGCTCCGCAACGTGCCCAACGAGCAGAAGGCCGCACTCGGCAAGCTCGTGGGCGGCGCGCGCGGCCGGGTAGGCCAGGCGTTCGCCGCCCGCGAGGCCGAGATCGTCGAGGCCGAGGCGGCCGCGCGGCTCGTCGCCGAGGCCGTCGACGTCACGGCCCTGCCCTCGCGGTTCAACGCGGGCGCGAGGCATCCCCTCGCCCTGCTGCAGGACCGGGTGTGCGACGTCTTCACCGGCATGGGCTGGGAGATCGCGGAGGGCCCCGAGGTCGAGAGCGAGTGGTTCAACTTCGACGCGCTGAACTTCGACGCCGACCACCCCGCGCGCGCGATGCAGGACACGTTCTTCGTCGACCCGCCCGAAGCCCACCTCGTCATGCGCACCCACACGAGCCCCGTGCAGATCCGCTCGATGCTCGAGCGCGACCTGCCGCTCTACGTGCTCGCGCCGGGCCGCGTGTATCGCACCGACGAGTTCGATGCGACCCATCTGCCCGTGTTCATGCAGTTCGAGGGCGTGGCGGTCGACAAGGGCCTGACGATGGCGCACCTCAAGGGCACGCTCGACCACTTCGTGAAGTCGATCTTCGGCGAGGAGGCGAAGATCCGCCTCCGGCCGAGCTTCTTCCCGTTCACCGAGCCGAGCGCCGAGCTCGACTTCTGGCACCCGACGTTCAAGGGCGGCGCGCGCTGGATCGAGTGGGGCGGCTGCGGCATGATGCACCCCAACGTGCTGAGGGCGGCGGGCATCGACCCCGAGGTCTACACGGGCTTCGCGTTCGGCATGGGCATCGAGCGCGGACTGATGCTCCGCAACGACGTGCAGGACATGCGCGAAATGGTCGAGGGAGACGTCCGCTTCTCCCAGCAGTTCGGAATGGTGGTCTAAACGATGACCGGCGCAGCCCTCTCAAACGGTGATATCTCCCAGCAGTTCGGAATGGTGGTCTAAACGATGCGAGTACCTCTCAGCTGGCTCGCCGAATACGTCGAGCTCGTCCCGGGAACGACGCCCGAAGACGTGCATGCCGCCCTCGTGAAGGTCGGCCTCGAAGAAGAAGACGTGCACACGTTCGAGCTCGAGGGCCCGATCGTCGTGGGCGAGGTGCTCGAGTTCGTCGAGGAGCCGCAGTCCAACGGCAAGACGATCCGGTGGTGCCAGGTCGACGTCGGCGAGGCGAACGGCGGGGTGCGCGGCATCGTCTGCGGTGCCCGCAACTTCTTCCCCGGCGACCAGGTCGTGGTGACGCTGCCCGGCGCCGTGCTGCCCGGCCCGTTCCCGATCGCTGCCCGCAAGACGTACGGTCACGTTTCCGACGGCATGATCGCCTCGGCCCGTGAACTCGGCCTCGGCGACGACCACGACGGCATCCTGCGCCTGTCGACCCTCGGTATCGACGCGCCCGTCGGCTCCGACGCGATCGCGCTGCTCGGCCTCGACGACGCGGCGATCGAGATCAACGTCACGCCCGATCGCGGCTACGCGTTCTCGATCCGCGGCGTCGCCCGGGAGTACGCGCACGCGACGGGTGCGGTGTTCCGCGATCCGGTCGAGCTGACCCCGGCGACCGATGCCTCGGCCGACGGCTTCCCCGTCGTCATCGACGACCGAGCGCCGATCCGAGGCAAAGTCGCGTCGAGCGCCTTCGCGACGCGCATCGTGCGCGGTGTCGACGCCTCGCGCCCGACGCCCGCGTGGATGATCGCGCGGCTGAAGCTCGCCGGCATCCGGTCGCTGTCGGTGCTCGTCGACATCACGAACTACGTGATGCTCGAACTCGGCCAGCCGATCCACGGCTACGACCTCGACACGCTGCGCGGCGGCATCGTCGTGCGCCGTGCCGAGCCGGGCGAGCCGTTCACGACGCTCGACGGCAAGCAGCGCACCCTGCACGCCGAAGACATCGTCGTCACCGACGACCGGGGCCCGATCGGCCTCGCGGGGGTCATGGGCGGCGCCGAGACCGAGATGAGCGACACGACGCAGAACGTGCTCATCGAGGCCGCCCACTGGGACCCGGTGTCGATCGCCCGCACGGCGCGCCGGCACAAGCTTCCGAGCGAGGCCGCGAAGCGCTACGAGCGCGGCATCGACCCGACGATCGGCGCCGTCGCCGTCGCACGCGTCGCCCAGCTCATGGTCGACCTCGCGGGCGGCACGGCCGACGCGGGAGGTTCGCTCATCCAGACGACGACCGACCGCGAGGCGATCGACCTCCCCGACGGCTTCGTCTCGCGCGTCATCGGCGTCGAGTACACGAACGACGAGGTGCACGACGCGCTCGCCGAGATCGGCGGCGTGCTCACGCGCGTCGAGGGCGGCTACTCGGTCGTTCCGCCGGCATGGCGGCCCGACCTCACGGGCCGCGAGGAGCTCGCCGAGGAGGTCGCCCGGCTCGTGGGCTATCACCGCATCCCGTCGGTGCTGCCCGTCGCGCCGCCCGGCCGGGGGCTCACCCGATCGCAGCGGCTCCGCCGCCAGACGGCCGATGCGCTCGCCGCGGCGGGTTCGGTCGAGGTGCTCTCGTTCCCGTTCGCGACCGACGACGAGAACCGCACCTTCGGCAGTGTCGACGGCGAGCCGGTCGCGTCGGTGCGCCTCGCGAACGCACTCGACCAGTCGACGCCGTTCCTGCGCCGATCGCTGCTTCCGGGGCTCATCGCCGTGGCCAAGCGCAACCGCTCGCGCGGGCTGCTCGACCTCGACCTCTTCGAGATCGGCCTCGTGTTCCTCCCCGAGCCCGGTCACGTCTACGGGACGGCCGAGCTGCCGGCCGGCGACGCCAAGCCCGGCGACGAGACGCTCGCCGCGCTCGACGCGGGCATCCCGCCGCAGCCGCGCCACCTCGGCGTGCTCCTCGTCGGCGACCGGGTCGCCAAGCAGCCGGGCGTCGCGGCCGAGCCGTACGGCGTGGCCGACGCCCTCGACGCGGCGCGGCGGGTCGCGCTCGCGACGGGGGCCGAGCTCGAGATCGTGCAGGGTTCGCACCACGCGCTCCACCCCGGCCGCACGGCGGAACTGCGGGTGGGCGGTCGCCCGGTCGGCTTCGCCGGCGAACTCCTGCCCGCGCTCGCCGAGGCCGACGACCTGCCGCGCGTCGTCGCGGTCGTCGAACTCGACCTCGACGCGATCATCGCGGCCGCCGACCCCGCGGTCGAGGCGTCCTCGATCGGCACCCTCCCCGCAGCGACGCAGGACCTGTCGCTCGTCGTGGGCGCCGAGGTACCGGCGGCCGAGGTCGCCGCGGCCGTGCGCGAGGGGGCGGGCGAGCTGCTCGAGCACCTCGAGCTCGTCGACGACTACCGTGGCCAGGGCGTGACCGAGGGGTCGAAGAGCCTCACGTTCGCCCTGCGCTTCCGCGCGGCCGACCGCACCCTGACGGCGGCCGAGGCGAGCGCGGCGAAGCTCGCAGGGGCGTCGCTCGCGGGCGAGCGCACCGGAGCCGTGATCCGCGACTAGGCGGAGCGCGCCCGTGCATCCCTGACCACCGGGTCATCGAGAGTGCAGTCGTCGCCTGAAATGGGGCCGCGACTGCACTCTCGCTCGTCGTGCTCGCTCGTTGCGCACGCACACACGGCACACCCCGCCCCGCGGGCGACGTCACCGCGCGACATCCGGCGACGCCCGGTTTGCAGGCGCCGTCGTCGCCTCGATAGGGTCGGAGCATGTCCATCACCCGGTTCGCCGCCGCACGCCACGCGCGTGTCGAGGTCGTGCGCAGCCGACGCCGTGGCGGGCGCCGAATCTCGGCGACCCCTGCGACGGCCTAGCGGGCTGTCGCGGGGCGTCGCCGGAACATCGCCCCGACCGCACAGACCCTAAGGTGGATTCCATGACGTACTCCGTCGCCGTCTCCGGCGCGTCCGGCTATGCCGGGGGAGAGATCCTTCGCCTCCTGGCCGATCATCCCGAGCTCCAGGTCCGCACCGTGACCGCCCACTCGAACGCCGGCCAGTCGCTCGCCGCGGTGCAGCCGCACCTGCGCACCTACACGCACCTGACGCTCAAGGAGACGACAGCCGAGACGCTCGCCGGCCATGACGTCGTCTTCCTCGCGCTGCCGCACGGCGCGTCGGGCGCGATCGCGGCAGAGCTCTCGCCCGACACGCTCGTGATCGACTGCGGCGCCGACCACCGGCTCGAGTCGGCGACCGACTGGGCCGAGTTCTACGGCGGCGAATTCCACCCCGCGTGGGAGTACGGCGTGCCCGAGCTGCCGCGTCTCACCGGCACGCAGCGCGACCGCCTCGCGAAGGCGAAGCGCATCGCCGCCCCGGGGTGCAACGCCTCGACGGTCGCCCTCTCGCTCGCTCCCGGCATCCGCGCCGGGGTCGTCGAAGACCGCGACCTCGTGTCGGTGCTCGCGGTCGGCCCGTCGGGGGCCGGCAAGAGCCTCAAGGCGCACCTGCTCGCAGCCGAGATCCTGGGCTCGGCGAACCCGTACTCGGTCGGCGGGGTCCACCGGCACATCCCCGAGGTGCAGCAGGCCCTCCGGTGGGCGGGGGCCGCCGAGCCGACGCTCTCGTTCACCCCCGTCATCGTGCCCATGTCACGTGGGATCCTCGCGACCTCGACGGCCCGCATCATGCCCGGTACGGATGCCTCGGCGGTGCGCGCCGCCTGGGAGGACGCGTATGCGGGGGAGCGGTTCGTGCAGCTCCTCCCCGAAGGGCAGTTCCCCCGCACCGCCGACGTGCTCGGCGCGAACACCGCGCTCATGGGACTCGCGATCGACGAGCGCGCGGGCCGCGTCGTCGTCGTGACCGCGGTCGACAACCTCGTCAAGGGCACCGCGGGTGCCGCCATCCAGTCGGCGAACCTCGCGCTCGGCCTCACCGAGTCGACCGGCCTGCCCGTGAACGGAGTGGCCCCGTGACCGTCACCGCCCCCGCCGGATTCGAAGCCGCCGGCATCGCCGCCGGCATCAAGCGCACCGGCGCGCTCGACCTCGCCCTCGTCGTCAACCGCGGGCCTTCGCAGCAGGCGGCGGTCGTGTTCACGTCGAACCGCGCGCAGGCGAACCCGATCATCTGGTCGAAGGAGGCTGCGAAAGACGGCCTCGTGTCCGCCGTCGTGCTCAACTCGGGCGGCGCGAACTGCTTCACCGGGCCCGAGGGCTTCCAGGTCACGCACCGCACCGCCGAGGCGGCTGCTGCCGCGCTCGGCGTCTCGGCCGGAGACGTGCTCGTCTGCTCGACCGGGCTCATCGGCGAGCAGCTCGACGGCGAGATCCTCGAAGAGGGCGTGCTGAGCGCCGCCAACCGGCTCTCGGCAGATGCGGCAGCCGGCGACGACGCGGCACGGGCCATCATGACCACCGACACGACGCCGAAGACCGTCGTCGTCGACGGCGCGGGGTGGCGCATCGGCGGCATGGCGAAGGGTGCCGGCATGCTCGCCCCCGGGCTCGCCACGATGCTCGTCGTCATCACGACCGACGCCGACCTCGAGGCATCCGCGCTCGATCGTGCGCTGCGGCAGGCGACCCGGGTGAGCTTCGACCGGCTCGACTCCGACGGCTGCATGTCGACCAACGACCAGGTCACCCTGCTCGCGAGCGCTGCGTCCGGCGTGGCGCCCGACGAGACGGTGTTCACCGCGGCGCTCACCGAGGTCTGCCTCGACCTCGCCGCGCAGCTGCAGGCCGACGCCGAAGGCGCGAGCCACGACATCGCGATCGAGGTGCGCGGCGCGGTCAGCGAGGACGACGCGGTCGAGGTCGGCCGCGCGGTCGCCCGCAACAACCTCTTCAAGGCCGCGATCTTCGGCAACGACCCGAACTGGGGACGCGTGCTCGCCGCGATCGGCACGACGCGGGCGCCGTTCGATCCCTACCTCGTCGACGTGACGATGAACGGCGTGCGCGTGTGTCACGCCGGCCGGCCCGACCGGCCGCGCGACGAGGTCGACCTGACGCCCCGCGCCACGCACGTGCTCGTCGAGCTGCACGCGGGTGAGGCGTCCGCGACGATCCTGACCAACGATCTCACGCACGACTACGTGCACGAGAACAGCGCGTACGCGAGCTGATGATGGGCGATTTCGACGGAACGGATGCCTCCGGCGAGGCCGGAGAGGTCGCCGGCGCCGGTGAGAAGGCGCGGGTGCTCATCGAGTCGCTGCCGTGGCTCAAGCGCTTCCACGGCGAGACGATCGTCGTGAAGTTCGGCGGTAACGCGATGGTGAGCCCCGAGCTGCAGCGGGCGTTCGCCGAGGACATGGTGTACCTCCGCTACGCCGGCATCAAGCCGGTCGTCGTCCACGGCGGGGGTCCGCAGATCTCGTCGATGCTCGAACGGCTCGGCATCGAGAGCGAGTTCCGCGGCGGCTACCGGGTGACGACGCCCGAGGCGATGGACGTCGTGCGCATGGTGCTCTCCGGCCAGGTCAACCGCGAGCTCGTCTCGCTCATCAACGAGCACGGACCACTCGCCGCGGGGCTCTCCGGCGAAGATGCGGGGCTCTTCACCGGCCGTCGCCGAGGGGCGGTCGTCGATGGCGTCGAGGTCGACCTCGGTCTCGTCGGCGACGTGGTCTCCGTCGATCCCGAGGCGGTCGTGGCGCAGCTGCACGCCGGGCGCATCCCGGTCGTCTCGTCGATCGCCCCTGACGGCGATGCGCCGGGGCAGTCGCTCAACGTGAACGCCGACTCGGCGGCCGCGGCGCTCGCCGTGGCGCTGCGGGCGGCGAAGCTCGTCATCCTGACCGACGTCGCCGGCCTCTACCGCGACTGGCCGAACCGCGACTCCCTCGTCTCCGTCATCGGTGTGCCCGAGCTCGAGGCCCTGCTGCCGTCGCTCGAGTCGGGCATGATCCCGAAGATGCGGGCCTGCCTCGAGGCCGTCGAGGGCGGCGTCGCGAAGGCCGCGATCATCGATGGCCGGGTGCCGCACTCGATCCTGCTCGAGGTCTTCACCCCGCAGGGCATCGGCACCGAGGTCGTCCCGGCAGGAGGCACGGCATGACCGACTGGCAGCAGCGATTCGACTCCCGCATCATGCGGTCGATCGGCATGCCGCTCGCGAAGCTCGAGCGTGGCGACGGCGCGTGGGTGTGGGATGACTCGGGCAAGCGGTACCTCGACTTCCTCGCGGGCATCGCCGTCAACGCCCTCGGCCACGCGCATCCCGTGTTCGTCGAGGCCGTGTCGGCCCAGGCGGCGAAGCTCGCGCACGTGTCGAACTACTTCACGACCGAATCGGCGCTCGAGCTCGCCGAACGCATCACGCGGCTCGCAGGCGCCGGCGACGAGGGCCGGGCGTGGTTCGGCAACTCGGGCGCCGAGGCGAACGAGGCGGCGTTCAAGCTCGCACGCCTGAACAACTCGGGCGGTGCCCGCACGCGCATGCTCGCGCTCGTCGACGGCTTCCACGGCCGCACGATGGGCTCGCTCGCGCTCACGGGCAAGCCGCACATGCGCGACCCGTTCGAGCCGCTGCCGGGTGGCGTCGAGCACATCCCGGCGACGATCGAGGCACTCGAAGCCGAGCTCGACGACGCGGTGTCGGCGCTCATCCTCGAGCCGATCCAGGGCGAGGCCGGCGTCGTCGAGCTGCCGCCCGGCTTCCTCGAGGCGGCGCGCGAGCTCACCCACCGCCACGGGGCGCTGCTCATCGTCGACGAGATCCAGACCGGCGCCGGGCGAACCGGGGCCTGGTTCGGGTTCCAGCACGCCGGCATCGCACCCGACGCGATCACGGTCGCCAAGGGCATCGGCGGCGGCATCCCGATCGGCGGACTCGTCACATTCGGCCGCGCGTCGTCGCTGTACACGAAGGGTCAGCACGGCTCGACGTTCGGGGGCAACCCGCTCGCGACCGCCGTCGCGAACGCGGTGCTCGGCGAGATCGAGCGGGCCGACCTCGTCGGCAACGCCGCCCGGCGTGGTGCCCAGCTCCGCGAGCGCATCCTCGCGCTCGGCTCGCCGCTCGTCGCGGTGGTCCGCGGGCAAGGCCTGCTCGTGGGTGTCGGCCTCGACGAACCGGTCGCGGCGCGCGTCGTCGCGGCCGCGATGGACGAGGGGCTCATCGTCAACGCGGCGAACGACTCGACGATCCGCATCGCCCCGCCCCTCATCATCGGCGACGTCGAGCTCGACGAGTTCGACGCCCGCTTCGGCCGTGCCCTCGAGCGCGTCGCCGCCGCCTGACCTCTCCTCCCTCCGAACCGAACGGACCGCATGACCCGCCACTTCCTCCGCGACGACGACCTCACGCCCGCAGAGCAGGCCGAGGTGCTCGACCTCGCCGCACGTCTCAAGGCCGACCGTTACTCCGCGCGCCCGCTCGAGGGACCGCAGACGGTCGCTGTCATCTTCGACAAGACCTCGACCCGCACGAGGGTCTCGTTCTCCGTCGGCATCGCCGACCTCGGCGGCGTGCCCCTCGTGATCAGCTCGAGCGAGAGCCAGCTCGGCGGCAAGGAGTCGGTCGCCGACACCGCCCGCGTGCTCGAGCGGATGGTCGGGGCGATCGTCTGGCGCACGTTCGATCACGCAGGTCTCGAGGAGATGGCAGCCGGAACCGCGGTGCCCGTCGTCAACGCACTCAGCGACGACTTCCACCCCTGCCAGCTGCTCGCCGACCTGCAGACCATCCGCGAGCGGAAGGGCGCGCTCGCAGGGCTCACCCTCGCCTACTTCGGCGACGGGGCGAACAACATGTCCCACTCGTATCTGCTCGCTGGCGCGACCGCGGGCATGCACGTACGCATCGCGGCACCCGCGGCGTACGCCCCGCGGCCCGACATCGTCGACGACGCGATCCGCATCGCCGCGTCCACGGGCGGCTCGGTGCTCGTCACCGACGACGCGAGCGCGGCGGCGAACGGCGCCGACGTGGTCGTGACCGACACCTGGGTGTCGATGGGGCAGGAGGACGAGAAGGCCGAGCGGCTCGCGACGTTCGGCGACTACCGGGTGACCGAGGCGATCATGGCCGAGGCCGGCGACGACGCGATCTTCATGCACTGCCTGCCCGCCTACCGCGGCGTCGAGGTCGACGGGGCGGTCATCGACGGCCCGCAGTCCGTCGTATGGGACGAGGCGGAGAACCGCCTGCATGCCCAGAAGGCGCTGCTGACCTGGCTCCTCGACCGGAAGGACGCATGATGACCACCGAGCACGGTACGAACGAGGGATCGCTCTGGGGCGCCCGCTTCGCGACGGGCCCATCGCCCGAGCTCGCCCGGCTCTCGAAGTCGACGCACTTCGATTGGCAACTCGCGGGATACGACCTCGCCGGCTCGCGTGCGCACGCGCGCGCGCTCGCCGCGGCCGGCTACCTCGACTCGGGCGAGCTCGCCGCGATGCTCGCGGGCCTCGACACGCTCGAGGCCAAGGTGATCTCGGGTGATCTCGTCGCGGCCGAGGGCGACGAAGACGTGCACGGCGCGCTCGAGGCGGCGCTCATCGACGTCGTCGGCCCCGAACTCGGTGGCAAGCTGCGCGCCGGTCGCAGTCGAAACGACCAGATCGCCACGCTCGTGCGCCTCTACCTGAAGGACCACGCGGCGACGATCGGGCAGCAGCTCGTGCACCTCATCGACGCCCTCGCGGCTCAGGCCGACGCCCACCGCGACGCGATCATGCCCGGCCGTACGCACCTCCAGCACGCGCAGCCGGTACTCCTCGCGCACCACCTGCTCGCCCACGCCTGGGCGCTCTCGCGCGACCTCGAGCGAATCGTCGACTGGATGAAGCGCGCAGACGTCTCGCCGTACGGCGGGGGAGCACTCGCCGGCTCGACGCTCGGCCTCGACGCGGCCGCCGTCGCCCGCGACCTCGGGCTCGCAGCGCCGGCCGAGAACTCGATCGACGGCACCGCGAGCCGCGACGTCGTGGCGGAGTTCGCGTTCGTCACCGCCATGATCGGCATCGACCTGTCGCGCATCTCCGAGGAGATCATCCTCTGGAACACGCGCGAGTTCGGCTTCGTCACGCTCGACGACGGGTTCTCGACGGGATCGTCGATCATGCCGCAGAAGAAGAACCCCGACATCGCCGAGCTCGCCCGCGGCAAGTCCGGTCGCCTCATCGGCAACCTGACGGGGCTGCTCGCCACGCTGAAGGCCCTCCCGCTGGCGTACAACCGCGATCTGCAGGAGGACAAGGAGCCCGTGTTCGACTCGGTCGAGACGCTCGAGGTGCTGCTGCCCGCGTTCACGGGCATGGTCGCGACCCTGACCTTCCACACCGACCGCATGGCGGAGCTCGCGCCCGCGGGGTTCTCCCTCGCGACCGATGTCGCGGAATGGCTCGTGAAGCGGCACGTGCCGTTCCGCGATGCCCATGAGATCACGGGCGCGCTCGTGCGCTACGCCGAGCAGCACGGTCTCGATCTCGACGCCGTCGACGACGCCGCGCTCGCGGCGATCTCGCCCCACCTCACGCCGGAGGTACGCGAGGTGCTCACGATCGAGGGCTCCGTCGCCAGTCGCGACGGCGTGGGCGGCACGTCGCCGGATCGTGTCGCCGATCAGTTCGCCCGCCTCGCGGAGCGGGTGCGTCATCTCGTGGCCGGACTGCCGGAGGCGTCGAACTGACGCAGCTGATCACGCCCGACCGGTCGTTCTTCGAGCAGGACCCGGTGCAGCTCGCGCCGCTCCTGCTCGGGGCGGTGCTCTCGTACCGGTCGTCCGACGGCGAGGTCGCGATCAGACTGTCGGAGGTCGAGGCCTACCGCGGCGTGGGGGAGGACCACGGGTCGCACGCGTTCCGCGGACGTACGCTGCGCAACGCCGTGATGTTCGGCGAGCCGGCGCACCTCTACGCGTACTTCAGCTACGGCGTGCACGTCTGCCTCAACATCGTCGCGCGACCCGCCGGGACCTCCTCGGCGGTGCTCCTGCGCGGGGCGACCGTCGTCGCTGGCATCGACGTCGCGCGACGGCGTCGACCCGGTGTCAACGATCGCGACCTCGCTCGCGGCCCGGGACGGCTTGCGAAGGCGCTCGGCGTTCCGCTCGACGCGGACGGCAGCGACCTGCTCGCGGCGCCGTTCGGGCTGCGTCTGCCGGCGACCCCGCTGCACCACGTGAACGGTCCCCGCACCGGAGTGAACGGGGCGGGCGGCGGCAGTGCCTATCCTTGGCGGTTCTGGCTGCCGGGCGACGAGGGCGTCTCGCCGTACCGACGACACGCGGGCGCCGTCGATCCGACCGGCTGAGCCGTCGGTCGCGAGGGCCGGCGACGACGGGATGGCTCAGCTGATCGCGAGGTGCACGACGAGTGCGGCCGCACAGGCCCAGATGAGGCTGGCGAAGGTGCCGATGATGAACCGCTCGCGAGCCTCGGGGGCTTCGAGCTCGGTGAACCGGCCGACGCCCTTGACGGCCACGACGATCGCGAGCGCCTCCGGGAACCCGGCGATGATGGCGCCCGCCGAGGCGATGCGTTCGAGCACGCCGATCGTGAGGCCGCCGCGCAGCACCTCGCGCCGTCGTTCGGTCGTCTGCAGGCCCGGAGCGGCGTTCGGGTCGACACGGCGGTCGGTGACGATGATGCCGCCGTGCAACCCCGGCGAGACCGCGCCGCCCATCGCGAGCTCGAGGGCGGTGCCCGCCGCCGCGCTGCCGCCGAAGACCGCGATCGCGAGCCCGAGCAGGACGACGATCGGCGCGAGTCCGAACGGGGCGGTCGTGGTCGCGGTGGCTGCGGCGACGAGGGCGATGCCCAGGGTGCCGGTCGCGAACCAGATGTAGGCCCGCCTCGGCTTGAGCGAGGCGAGCACCGAGAGCACGGTGGCCGCGGCGAGCGAGATGAGCAGGGCCGACCAGGTGATCGCGTCGGCGAGGACGATGAGGTTCATGCGCGAGCTTCCGTCGAGGCATCCAGATGCTCAAGCAGCCTAGCGAGCGCAGGAGCCGCATCGAGCTCGGCGCGGATGTTCGCCGACTTCATGCGTGAGCTGATCGCGGGTGCGCTCACGCCGAGTTCGTCGGCGATGTCGGTCTGCCGCGCGCCGGCGACGATGCGGTCGTAGACCTCCCACCCCTGATCGGAACGGCGTTCGCGCAGCAGCAGGGCGAGGGTGAAGAGCGCCTCGACGTCAGCGGCGCTCGGCCCGCCGGTCACGTCGCCGCCGGCCTCGACGGCGATCCGCGGCGAGCTCTTCTTCGCTCGTTCGACGGCGTCGCGGGCGGCGAAGAACGCCTCGCCGCTCGCCTCCCTGATGTCCTCGGGCAGCGGTTCGCGCACCGGACCGCAACCGATCCCGACGCTCCAGCCGCCGTCGCGCGTGAGGTCGAAGACGACGTCGACGACCGTCCGCCCGTCGCGGGTGAGGAGCTGGATCTCGTCGCCGGCGTTGCGGGCGACCGGAAGCAGGAGCGCCGCGCCGTGCGCAGCTTGGATGCGGTCGCGGGCCGCTCCGGCGAGATCGGCCTTGGTCCGGCTGGCGACTTGGTCTGCGGTGACGACGATCATCTCGGCTCCTTCACCTTGAATCCTTCACTCGATACAAGATAAGCATACAGGGCTAATTCAGTATCGCTTAGTGATGCAGCCTGATCCGGAGCGCTGATACTCTGACGGGGTGTCAGACCCCGTGATCCTCTCCACCCAGCAGAACGACGCCTCATTCGACGACGTCTGGGACGAGCTCGTCTGGCGCGGCCACGTGCACGTGTCGACCGACCAGGCCGCGCTGAAAGAGCTCCTCGCGGGCGAGCCGATCACGTATTACTGCGGGTTCGACCCGACGGCGCCGAGCCTGCACCTCGGCAACCTCGTCCAGCTCATCGTCATGCGCCGGCTCCAACTCGCCGGTCATCGGCCGCTCGGCCTGGTCGGCGGTTCGACCGGTCTCATCGGCGACCCGCGCCCGACCGCCGAGCGCACCCTCAACACGAAGGAGACCGTGGCCGAGTGGGTCGGTCGCCTGCAGGGGCAGGTCTCACGATTCCTCTCCGCCGAGGGTGAGAACCCGGTGCGTCTGGTGAACAATCTCGACTGGACCGCCGGGCTCAGCGCGATCGACTTCCTGCGCGACATCGGCAAGCACTACCGCGTCGGCACGATGCTCAAGAAGGACGCGGTCGCCTCGCGACTGAACTCCGATGCCGGCATCAGCTACACGGAGTTCAGCTACCAGTTGCTGCAGGGCTACGACTACCTCGAGCTGTTCCGGCAGTACGGCTGCCTGCTGCAGACCGGCGGAAGCGACCAGTGGGGCAACCTCACGAGCGGTACCGACCTCATCCACCGGGTCGAGGGCCGGAGTGTGCACGCGATCGGCACGCCGCTCGTGACGAACGCCGACGGCACCAAGTTCGGCAAGAGCGAGGGCAACGCGATCTGGCTCGACGCCGACATGTGCAGTCCGTACCGCTTCTACCAGTTCTGGCTCAACACCGACGACGCCGACGTGATCGCGCGACTCAAGGTCTTCACGTTCCTCAGCCGGGCGCGCATCGAGGAGCTCGCGGCCGCGGTCGAGAACGAGCCGTTCCGTCGCGAGGCCCAGCGCGTACTCGCCTCCGAGGTCACCACCCTGGTGCACGGGGCGGATGCCACGGCCGCGGTCATCGCCGCATCGCAGGCGCTGTTCGGACAGGGCGATCTCGCTTCGCTCGACGCCGCGACGCTCGAATCGGCGTTGCGCGAGCTGCCCAACACGACCACGTCGCCCGACGCACCGATCGCCCAGGTGCTCGCCGACACCGGACTCGTCGCGAGCGCGAGCGAGGGGCGGCGCGCGATCGCGCAGGGTGGTGTCTCGCTCGACAACGTACGCGTCGACGACGAGAAGGCGACGCTCGCCGACTTCGTCCGTCCGGGGGCGATGGCGGTGCTTCGCCGGGGCAAGAAGACCATGGCCGGCGTCTTCGTCGTGTGACGAGTTCCGTTCGGCCGACGGCCCCGCATCGCAGCCCGCGATGCGGGGCCGTTCCGCATCCAGCCTGCGCCGGCTCGCGGGCCGGCTCCCGACCGTCGATGTCGTCATCGTCGTCGGGCGCGAGAACCGCGGATTTCCGGGCGACACGCCCGGGATGCATCGTCGAGTTGCGAGGGTGCCGCCATCTCCGTAAAGTATTCATTCGTTGCCCCACAGGAGCGGAGAGCGGAAAGGCCGAGAGCCCCCGCAGATCCTCCTCAAGCGGCACGATGATTCCGAGCCAGACAGTTTTCTACGCCTGGCTTGAAGCATCCGGGTGCGTCCTCATGGGATGACCGGGTGGGAACTACAACGAAGCTCCGGATGATCGGCCTGATCTTGGTCGTGAAGCGGGTGCGTCCGTTCCTTGAGAACTCAACAGCGTGCACTATGTTCAATGCCAATTTATTGAACCCCAGCCGGTCTTTGGATCGGTGGGATTCCTT
>NZ_JBSHHD010000051.1:0-16118 GCF_053618155.1 Agromyces sp. NPDC055658
GCCCCGCGACGGTGTCGCGGGGCCGTTCTCGTTGCGCTCGGAGGGGATGACGGGAATCGAACCCGCGTAATCAGTTTGGAAGACTGAGGCTCTACCATTGAGCTACATCCCCGCGACCCGCTCGCGGGCCATGGATCATCGTAGTACACGGCGGCGGCCCACCCGTGCACGTGGGCGCCTATCTGAGCGCCGCGATCGAGCCGATCGTCGAGCGGGCGAACCGCAGCTGCCGCTCGTACGTCGCCGCGAGCACGACGAGGAGCACACCGGCGATGCCGAGCCACAGCCACCACCACACCGCCTCGTAGAGCGTCGCGATGTACGGCCACAGCTGCACGACGGCGTGGACGAGCAGCACGCCGCCGCCGATCAGCACGGGTGCCTGGAGCCGGCGCACGACGCCGACGACGAGCACGGTCAGGCTCGCGACGCCGAGCGCGACGACGCGCCACAACTGCGGGTCCGTGAAGTCGGCGACGAGCGGTGGCACGAGCAGGACGGCGAGCCCGGCGCCGAGCGCCGGCCAGCTGCCGAGCGCGGGGGAGCGGCGCATGGCGAGCACTCCTGCGACCGTGAACGCGAGGCCGACCGGCACGGTGACGAGGTCGAACGGCTCGACACTCCCGCGAGCCAGCACGATGACGCCGCCGATCACGAGGATGCCGCGCGTCGTCCACGCGAACACCGGGCCGGCGACGGGCCTGGCACGGACCGCGACGCCGACGACGTGCGCCACGGCGACGGCCCAGAAGAGCACGGCCGTGCGGGCGAGCGGGTGCTCATCGGAGACGATCGCGAGGAGCGTGGGCAGCACGGCGAGCACGAGCGACGCCGCGAGCGACACCTCGGCGAGCCACGCGGGCCGCGACTCCGAGCGGGCCCAGACCAGGGCGACGACGACGCCGGCGGCGAGCGCCACGGCGGGCCACAGCTCGATCGGGTCGGCGCCCTCGACGCCGCGGGCGAGTGCGAGCCCGCGAACGATCGCGGCGCCGCTCAGTGCCGTCCAGCCCGTCGCGACGACGAGGAGCCGTGCCGGGACCCCGCCGAGGGACGTCGGCAGGAACCCGCCCGCGATCGCGACCACGGCGCCGCCACCGACGAGCACGAGGGTGCGGAGCGCCGAGTCGCCGGCCGACGCCACGCTCGGCAGCACCGCGATCGCCGCGGCCGTGCCGAACAGCGCCGTCCTGCCGGCGTCCGCCGCAGCCTTCGCGGAGCGCCGCCACGCGATCAGCGTGCCGCACCCGGCGACGACGACCGCGAGCGGAAGCGTGTAGGCCTCGGCCGTCTCGACGCCGTCGCCGAGGAGCCAGGCCCACACCGAGCCGATCGCGAGCACCGGCGTCAGCCAGCCGACGTGGCGCCACGGCGCATCGCCCGCGATCGGGTCGCCGGCGATGGCGGCGAGCACGATCGGCACCGGTGCCAGGACCGCGAGGACGAGCCAGGGCTCGCCGGCGGGCGCGGTCGTCATCGCGAGCGTCGCGGTGCCGAGCAGGGCGACGGCGGCCACCCAGGCGATGGTCGCCGCGCCGGCGCGGTGGCGCGCCACGAGGTGCGCGATCGCCGCGGTCGCGAGCGTCGTTGCGGCCAGGGCGTACCCGATCGCCCGGGATCCGGCGAGCTCGAGGGTGATCAGCGCGACGGCGACGCCCAGGCTGAGCGGCGCGACCGCGGCGAACGCGATCCTGAGCCCCGACGGTGCCGACCGACGGAGCCCCACGGCCGCAGCGAGGGTCAGGACCGCCGCAGGCGTCCACCGCCACGACGCATCCGTCGTCGTGAATGCGAGTGCCGCCACGGAGATGATCGCCGTGGCCAGCATCGGAATCGCGAAGGCGAGCCGGTCGCCGGGCGTGGCGACCGCGACGAGCATCGCGAGGCCGAGCAGGAGCGAGGTGCCGAGGCCCGCGATGATCCATCCGGTCGTCACGGGCTGCGCGAGGGGCACGCCGACGGCGTCGAGCCACCAGGCGAACGAGCCGAGCGTCGTGACGAGCAACGCGCTCGCGAGCACGACGTGGACGAGCCCGATCGGCCGGGCGCCCCTCGACCAGATGAGGGCGGCGAGCACCCGTCCCGCGAACGCCGCCGCGATGACGACGGCGCTCGCCCACGGCCAGACGCCGGGATCACCGAAGCCGAGCCACCAGCCGAGTCCGGCGGCGGACGCCCCGGCGACCGCGAGCACGGTCGTGAGGCCGGGCACCCGGCGTCCCGCGAGCGCGGCCCAGACCAGTGCTCCGACTGCGATGGCGAGCCAGACGGCGGCCGACGCCCACGCCGGGTCGACGACGGCGCCGACGACGATCAGCGCTGCCAGCACGGCACCGATGGGCACGGCGGCGAGGCCGCGGAGCCGGCCGAGGAGGGCGAGCACCGCGGTGCTGACGACGGCGATCACGAGCGGCACGAGCACCGCACCGAGTTCGGCCTCGTCGTCGAGGCGGAACGCCGATCCGGCGCGGAACGGGCCGGTCGGCAGGGTGCTGCCGAACACCTTCGCACCCACCGCGGCCGCGCCTACGGCGAGACCGGGAAGCGCGGCCGCAGCGGCGACCGCGGCCGCGGCGACCAGTGCCACGAGCCATGCGCGCGCCCCGCTGAGCCGGTGGACGAGTGCGAACAGGCACACGACGGCACCGGACGCCGCGGGAGCGAGCCAACTCGCGGGGCCGGCCGGAAGCTCCGACGCGATGGCCGCGGCGGGCGCGATCGCCGCAGCGAGGCCGAGGCCCGCCGCGGCGACGTCGGTCCACACCCCCGAGACCGCCGCAGCGCGCATGCGCAGGGCGGCCAGCACGACCAGCCAGGCGACCGCGACGAGTCCGAAGGTCCACAGCTCGGGCCACGCTGCCTCGGGCAGCGCCCAGACCGCGACGACGAACGCCAGTGCACCGCCCGCGAACCCGCCCGAGAGCAGGATCGTGCGCTCGACGCGCGTCGGCACCAGCACGCCGACAGCGCCGACGAGGGTCATCGCGAGTCCGCCGACCCACGCACCGGTCGCGACCTCGGTCTCGGGCGCGGCCTGGACGCCGAGCAGGAACGCGGCGACCGGGATCAGCGCCGCTGCGGCGAACCCGGGCACGCGGATCCCGGTGACGACGCGGGTGAGGGCGAGGAGGCCGGCGACGACGAGGAGGGCGCCGCCCGTGTAGCCGGCCGAACCGAGCGCGTCCGTCCCGAAGAGTCCGTTCGCGCGCACGATCCAGACGTCCAGCAGCAGCAGGACCACCGCGACCGCGGCGACACCCTCGGCCGTGCCCGGCAGACGGCGCGCCCGCAACAGCCAGGCGACACCGAGCACGAGCACGCTCGCGGCGGCGATGATGACGGACCGCACCTCCAGGCCGGCCACGAGGTAGGCCACGAAGAGGAACACGATCGCGGTGATCGAGATGAGCACGACGCCGAGCGCGAGCAGGAAGACCTGCACGCCCGACCGGCGGCGGGGGGCATCGCCCACGACGGGCGCGAGCGGCGACGACGGCTGCCGGTCCGCGGTGGCCGCGACGCGCGACGGCGAGACGGCGGGCGGTGCGGGCCGCGCGACGACGTGCTCGGCCGGCACCGTGCCAGGCACCGGCGGGGCCACCGGCATGACGATCGGCTGCGACGGCGGCGCGGCCGGCGCGGGCCGGGCGACGACCGCGGTCGACGCCGAAACCGGTGCGACGAGGGTCGCCGCCTGAGCCGCGCCGACCTCGGCGAGCAACCGCTGACGGTCGGTCTCCGCCTCGCGCACCCGTTCTCCTGCGGCGAGCAGTCGCGTCGCGTCGGGAGTCGACAGGTCGAGGCCGCACATCCCGCAGTGCGATGACGCGAGGCGCTCGAAGCACGACGGGCAGAGCGTCGTGTCGGTGAAGTGCGCGGGCGAGGTCGGCCAGCGACGGAGTCCGGGGGAGATTGGCCCGGCGGAGCGACGGTCGGTCATGCGCACACTCTGCCATGGCGGTTCGACGGTGTGCACGCGCCATCCACAACCGCAGGTCGACCGAGCGCACAGCGCCGGCCTGCGCGCGTGCAGTAGACTTTCCGGGGTCCCTCGGCCCGACGTGTGCTTCGGCATGCCCGCGCCGGTGGTCCGACGAGTTGAGTCGCGACTCGGGGCGTAGCTCAGCTTGGTAGAGCGCCCGCTTTGGGAGCGGGAGGTCGCAGGTTCGAATCCTGTCGCCCCGACGAGTCGATCCGACTCGACACGAACTTCCACACAACAGGAGAACTTCCCCATGCCGACCACTTCGGTTGAGAAGCTGAGCCCGACGCGCGCCAAGCTCACCATCTCGGTGACGCCCGAGGAGCTGAAGCCCAGCATCACCCACGCCTACAGCCACATCGCCGAGCAGGTCAACGTGCCCGGCTTCCGCAAGGGCAAGGTGCCGCCCCCCATCATCGACCAGCGGGTCGGCAAGGCCGCCGTGCTCGAGCACGCGGTGAACGAGGGCCTCGACGGCTTCTACCGCGCCGCCGTCGCCGAGCACGAGCTGCGCCCGATGGGCCGCCCCGAGGCCGACATCGTCGAGTGGCCGAGCGAGAAGGACTTCTCCGGCGACCTGCTGCTCGCCATCGAGGTCGACGTGCGTCCCGAGATCGAGCTTCCCGCATACGACGGCCTCGAGCTGACGGTCGACTCCGTCGAGGTCGGCGACGACGAGGTCGAGGCCGAGCTCGAGCGCCTGCGCAGCCGCTTCGGCACGCTCATCACGGTCGACCGCCCGGCCAAGACCGGCGACTTCGTCACGCTCGACCTCGTCGCGACGATCGACGGCGCCGAGGTCGACAAGGCCAGCGGCATCTCGTACGAGCTCGGCTCGGGCGAACTGCTCGAGGGCATCGACGAGGCGCTCGACACCCTGTCGGCCGACGAGTCGACCACCTTCTCGTCGAAGCTGCTCGGCGGCGACCACGAGGGCGAGACCGCCGAGATCAGCGTCACCGTCACCGCCGTCAAGGAGCGCGAGCTCCCCGAGGCCGACGACGACTTCGCGCAGATCGCGAGCGAGTTCGACACCCTCGCCGAGCTGAAGGACTCGCTCAAGGAGCAGGCCGGACGCAACAAGGTCTTCGGCCAGGGCAACCAGGCCCGCGACCTGCTCGTCGACAAGCTCCTCGAGCTCGTCGAGGTCCCCGTCGCCCAGGGCGTCATCGACGACGAGGTGCACCGCCACCTCGAGAGCGAGAACCGCCTCGAGGACGACGAGCACCGCGCCGAGGTCGCCGAGGCGAGCGAGAAGGCGTTCAAGACGCAGATCCTGCTCGACGCGATCGCGGAGGCCGAGAAGGTCCAGGTCAGCCAGGAGGAGCTCACCCAGTACCTCGTGCAGGGCGCAGCCCAGTACGGCATGGACCCCAACGAGTTCGTCCAGATCCTCAGCCAGCAGGGCCAGATCCCCGCCATGGTCGGCGAGGTCGCGCGCAACAAGGCGCTCGCGATCGCGCTCGGCAAGGCGAAGGTGACGGATGCCTCGGGCAACGCCGTCGACCTCTCCGAGTTCACCGCCGTCGCCGGCGACGACGAGGCCGAGGAGGCCGTCGAGGCCCCCGCCGAGGAGAAGAAGCCCGCCGCGAAGAAGCGCGCGCCGAAGAAGGCCGCGGCAGAGGCTCCCGCCGAGGAGGCGGCCGAGGCCCCGGCCGAGGAGAAGAAGCCGGCTCGCAAGCGCGCGCCGAAGAAGGCCGACGCGGAGTAATCCTGCATCGCAGTGCGAAGGGGCCGAGCGTTCTCGCTCGGCCCCTTCGTCGTCTCCACGACCGGCGGACGAGGAAAGAGGATGGGATGAGCGAAGCGAGCGAGTGGCAGCGCCGGGTCGACGAGGTCTGGGCGGCGGCCGACGAGCTCGGCGAGCTCGAGGTCGTCGAGCGCATCGACGCGCTGGCCGCCGAACGGGACGAGCACGATCCGCTCGCGCTCTTCGAGCGGGCCGGCGCCCGCGACTCGGCCGGGCTGGAGGCCGAGGCCGAACCGCTCTACCGACACGCGATCGACGCGGGCCTGACTGGATCCGAGCGCGTGCAGGCGCACGTGCAGCTCGCATCGACGCTGCGCAACCTCGGCCGGCCGCTGGAGTCGCTCGCGCTGCTCGACGCGATCGAGTCCGAGGCAGGAGAGCTCCGGGACGCCGTCGCGGCGTTCCGCGTGCTCGCGCTCGTCGATACGGGCGACGCCCGCCACGCGGCATCCGTCGCACTCACGGCGCTCGCGCCGCACCTCGCCCGCTATCGCGTGTCGGTCGCCGCATACGCGGAGGCGCTCACGGCATCCGCCTAGGGCGAACACCGGGGTTCGCGCGCGTTGCAACGGATAGATTCGATTCCAACGCGACAACCGAAACGGAGCGACACATGGCCGAACCGACACCAGGCACCGGTGTTTTCGATCGACTGCTGAAGGACCGCATCATCTGGCTTGGCTCCGAGGTGCGCGACGAGAACGCCAACGAGATCGCGGCGAAGCTGCTGCTGCTCGCCGCGGAAGATGCCAAGAAGGACATCTACCTCTACATCAACTCGCCCGGTGGCTCGATCACGGCCGGCATGGCGATCTACGACACCATGCAGTTCGTGCCCAACGACATCGTCACCGTCGGCATCGGCATGGCCGCGTCGATGGGGCAGCTCCTGCTCACCGCCGGCACCAAGGGCAAGCGGTACATCACCCCGAACGCCCGCGTCCTCCTGCACCAGCCGCACGGCGGCTTCGGCGGCACCGCGAGCGACATCCAGACCCAGGCGCAGCTCATCCTCGACATGAAGCGCCGCCTCGCCGAGATCACCGCCGCGCAGACCGGCAAGACCGTCGAGCAGATCAACGCCGACGGCGACCGCGACCGCTGGTTCAACGCGCAGGAGGCCCTCGAGTACGGCTTCGTCGACCACATCCGCGAGTCGGCCCTCGACGTGGCCGGCGGCGGCGGAACCCAGGCGTAGGCAGCGAGAGAAGAGAGAACGAGCGAATGTCAGTACCTACTATCGGTGGCCCTGCTTTCGGCGGCACCGCCTTCAACGGCGTGCAGGCGCCCGGCTCGCGGTACATCCTGCCGAGCTTCGAGGAGCGCACCGCCTACGGCTACAAGCGGCAAGACCCCTACGCCAAGCTCTTCGAGGATCGCATCATCTTCCTCGGCGTGCAGGTCGACGACGCCTCGGCCGACGACATCATGGCGCAGCTCCTGGTGCTCGAGTCGATGGACCCCGACCGCGACATCATCCTCTACATCAACTCGCCCGGCGGCTCGTTCACCGCGATGACGGCGATCTACGACACGATGCAGTACATCCGCCCGCAGATCCAGACCGTCGTCCTCGGTCAGGCCGCCTCGGCGGCGGCCGTCATCGCCGCCGCAGGCACGCCCGGCAAGCGCCTCGCGCTGCCGAACGCGCGCGTGCTCATCCACCAGCCCGCGATGGGCGAGGCGGGTCACGGCCAGGCGAGCGACATCGAGATCCAGGCCGCGGAGATCCTGCGCATGCGCACCTGGCTCGAAGAGACGCTCGCGCGTCACTCGAACCGCGACCAGCAGCAGGTGCACGACGACATCGACCGCGACAAGATCCTGTCGGCCGAGGAGTCCCTCGAATACGGCCTCATCGACCAGGTGCTCACGTCGCGCAAGAACCTGCCGGCGATCACGCGCTGACCGCTTGCAGCACGCACGGATGCCTCGGCCGAACACTCGGCCGAGGCATCCGTCGTTCTGATTCCGGCGCGGTTCGCGACCGGCGAAACGGCTCGCGTGTCGAATCGCACAGGCTACGCCGCAACCGCTCGAACTCGGGCTAGGCTCGGAACAGGCTCGTCGAGAGGAGGGTGCGATGGCACGCATCGGGGAGAGCGCCGACCTGCTCAAGTGCTCCTTCTGCGGAAAGAGCCAGAAGCAGGTGCAGCAGCTCATCGCCGGGCCCGGCGTCTACATCTGCGACGAGTGCGTCGAACTCTGCAACGAGATCATCGAGGAGCGCCTGGCCGAGGCCGGCGAGACCGAGACGGGCGAGTTCGAGCTGCCGAAGCCGAAGGAGATCTTCGGCTTCCTCGAGGAGTACGTGATCGGCCAGGAGGCCGCGAAGAAGGCGCTCGCCGTCGCGGTCTACAACCACTACAAGCGCGTGCGCGCGAAGACGACGCTGACGACCGCCGACCGCGCCCACGACGACGTGGAGATCGCGAAGTCGAACATCCTGCTCATCGGTCCGACCGGATGCGGCAAGACCTATCTCGCGCAGACGCTCGCGAAGCAGTTGAACGTGCCGTTCGCCGTCGCCGACGCCACCGCCCTGACCGAGGCCGGCTACGTGGGCGAAGACGTCGAGAACATCCTGCTGAAGCTCATCCAGGCCGCCGACTACGACGTCAAGCGCGCCGAGACGGGCATCATCTACATCGACGAGGTCGACAAGATCGCCCGTAAGGCCGAGAACCCGTCCATCACGAGGGACGTGTCCGGCGAAGGCGTGCAGCAGGCGCTGCTGAAGATCCTCGAGGGCACCGTCGCCTCCGTCCCGCCGCAGGGCGGACGCAAGCACCCGCATCAGGAGTTCATCCAGATCGACACGACGAACGTGCTGTTCATCGTCGCGGGTGCGTTCGCCGGGCTCGAGGACATCATCTCCTCGCGTGCGGGCAAGCGCGGCATCGGGTTCGGCGCCCCCCTGCACAATAAAGAGGAGGAGGCCGACATCTTCAGCGAGGTCCTCCCCGAAGACCTGCACAAGTTCGGCCTCATCCCCGAGTTCATCGGTCGCCTGCCCGTCGTCGCGACGGTCACGCCGCTCGATCGCGAGGCGCTCATGGAGATCCTCACCGAGCCGAAGAACGCACTCGTGAAGCAGTACCAGCGCATGTTCCAGCTCGACGGCGTCGAGCTGGACTTCGAAGACGCGGCGCTCGAGGCGATCGCCGACCTCGCCGTTCTCCGTCAGACCGGTGCGCGAGGCCTGCGCGCCATCATGGAGGAGGTGCTCGGGCCGATCATGTTCGAGGTCCCCTCGTCGACCGGGGTCGCCCGAGTCGTGGTCACCAAGGCCGCGGTGCTCGACAATGCCGCGCCGACGATCGTGCCGCACAAGGCGCGTCGCGCCGAGAAGTCGGCGTAGCCGCTCGACGACGGAAGGCCCGGTCACCGTTCGGTGAACCGGGCCTCGTGCGGTCGTGGGCGCCGTCAGGCCAGATCGTCGTCGGTGCGGGCGCCGAAGACGATCTCGTCCCAGCTCGGCATCGATGCGCGGCCCTTCTTGGCTGCGCGCCCCGATCCCGACGTCGAGGACGACGACGACGAGACCTTGCCCCACAGGCTTCGGGCGCCGGCGCCCGGCTTCTCCTCGGCGGCGGGTTCGCTCAGCGTCTCAGTGGCCGGTGACGGCTCGCTGGGCACGTCGAGCGTCGCGGGCTGCAGGGGAGCGGGAGCGTCGAGCGTCGCCGACTCGCGCTCGCCGCGCCGACGGCGGAGTGCCTCGAGGAGGTCGGCGGTCTCGCCGAGCGATGGCTTGGGTTCGTCGGCTCGCTTGATCGCGGCGCGCGCCGCTGCGGGGCTCGAGGTCTGGGCCGTGCGCGCGTACGGAAGCGGCTCGAGGTGCGGGGCGGTGTCGTTGTCGCTCTGCTCGATCTCGTCGAACGTGAAGGCGCCGCTGTCGAAGCGCGACTCGTCGGAGTCGGGGCCGACGGCGCGCAGGCGCGGGATCAGGCCGCCCTTGAGCTCGCCCTGCTGCGAGAGCGTGATCGCCTCGGAATTGAGCGGCTGCAGCGACTGCTTGCGCGGCTCGAAGGTCCAGCGCGCGTCGTGGTCGATGGTGTCGGCGGTGAATTCGAGCTTGACGATCCAGCCGCGCTCGTCGTCCTTCCAGCTCGCCCATCGCTCGCCCTCGGCGCCGAGCTTCGCGAGCCGGTCGCGGATCACGCCGCCGAACGAGGCGGGCTCGTCGGCGGGGTCGACGTCGAGGGTCACGTTCACGGGCACGGCGAGGGCGGACGTCACGACGTGTTCGCGTTCGGCCATCACCGGCCCCTCGAAGCGACGGATGTACTCGACCGCGGCGCCCGTGAGCTGGGCGACCTCCTCGGCCGACATGCCGCCCCTGATATGGGCCTGCACCTCGCGTGGCGACGGCTTCGGTCCGGTGAGCTGCTCCGGCTGCGCCTGGCGGATCCGCGATTGGAGCACTTCGTCGATCTCGATCCGGAAGCGCGCGCCATCGTCGGAGGCGGCGAGGAGCGCGCCGTTCTCGACCCCGATTACCTTGAGTTCCTGCATCGCGACAAGCCCTTCCGTGCTTTCGTCTCCGCCCAAGGATGCCACGCCCGGACCGGTGCTCGCGGGAATAGCCCGGGCGCGGCGGAAGTTGAGCAGGAAGCATCGGACGATCCGTCGTACAAAGGGTTTGCTTACGTCCTCGTTTTGATGCAGACTATGGCCGCCGAATCTCCGGCGCTTGAGGAAATGGATGGGAATGGCAACGGATTACGACGCCCCGCGGAAGACCGAAGACGACTCGGAGTCGATCGAGGCCCTCAAGGAACGCGTCCCCGACAAGATGTCGGGTGTGGTCGACGTCGATGACGCCGACAACCCCGGAGGTTTCGACCTCTCGGGTGCCGACCTGTCGGATGTCGAGCTCGACGTCGTCGTGCTGCCTCCGCAGGCCGATGAGTTCACGTGCGTGAACTGCTTCCTCGTGAAGCACCGCTCGCAGATCGACCACGAGACGAAGCTCGGGCCGATCTGCCTGGAGTGCGCCTCCTAAGCGCTCCGCTCAGTGTCGTCAGGCCGTCGCGATCCGTTGATCGCGGCGGCCAGTTCTTTGGGATGCCGCGTCGAGACCAGCCAGTACGGCGTCGGGTCGGCCGGGTCGATGACGGGCACGCGCACGACCGGTCGGATCCAGCCCCGGATCACGAGGAAGGCGCGGGCGTCGAGCCCGGTGCCCCGTTCGATGCGAGCAGCGGCATCGTCGGCCGCGACGGCCTCGCCGAGCAGTTCGAGCGAGATCTCGGCACGCCCTGCGTGCAGGCGTCCGCTCCTGACCTCGATGACGGGTGCCGTGATGCTCAGGGCGCCGGCGACCGCGGCATAGAGGATGATGCCGGTGGCGATTCCGGCCGGCATCGACACCGGTGCGAGCACGAGGATGCTCGCGGGCACGAGCAGCAGGCTCGAGAGGTAGATCCACGGCGTCGGCCACAGTTTCTCGCGATAGTCGGGCATGGCTCTATCAGATCAGACTTCTGCACGAGCCTCCGACACTTCTGGACTACCCTCGAACGGTGACCGATTCCGTCGACGTCCTCATCACCGCCGAGCGCCTGCCGAACTACGCCCACCCGGGTGATGCCGGCGCAGACCTCCACGCCGCCGAGGCCGTCGTCCTCGAGCCCGGTGAGCGCGCGACGGTCGGCACCGGCGTCTCGATCGCCCTGCCCGACGGCTACGTCGCCTTCGTGGTGCCGCGATCCGGGCTCGCGTTCAAGCACGGCATCACGATCGTGAACGCACCGGGCACCGTCGACGCCGGCTATCGCGGCGAGATCAAGGTCGCACTGCTCAACACCGACACGAGCGAGTCGTACGCCATCGCGGTGGGCGACCGCATCGCACAGATGGTCGTGATGCCGGTCAGCCGCGCACGCTTCGTCGAGGTCGAGCGACTGCCGGGCAGCCTGCGCGGCGAGGGGGGATTCGGCTCCACGGGATTCGGGGAGCACAAGTCAGGAGTGAACGCGTGAGCGACATCGAGAACACCGACGGGGCTCCCGTCGATCAGCCCAAGTCCGCCCCCGAAGACCGCGCGAGCGCGGGTCCGCTCGACGAGGCCGAGGCGAATCCCGTGCGCCCCTACGTCGACCTCGGCGGCGTGAAGATCCTTCCGCGCGAGGGCCTGCACCTCCGCCTCGAGGTGGAGGAGGGCACGAAGCGCGTCGTCGCGATCGGGCTCGACTACGCGAACTCGACCCTGCAGGTCCAGCCGTTCGCCGCGCCGCGCTCGAGTGGGCTCTGGCACGAGATCCGTGCGCAGATCGCCGACCAGATCGCCCGCCAGGGCGGCACGACGACGGTGCGCGAGGGCACGTTCGGCCCTGAGCTCCTCGCGCAGATCCCGGTCGCGGCGGGCGAGGCGCAGCAGGGCCAGATGCGCCTGGCGCGCTTCATCGGCGTCGACGGACCGCGCTGGTTCCTGCGCGGTGTGATCGCGGGCCAGGCGGCGGTCGACCCCGCCGCTGCCGCGCAGGTCGAGGACCTCTTCCGTTCGATCGTCGTCGTCCGCGGGGCGACGCCGATGCCGCCGCGCGACCTGATTCCGCTGCGGATGCCGGCATCCTCCACCGGCGCTCCGACGGCGTAGGCGTGACCGACGCGACGGGCGCAGGGCGCCGCGACCCCGACGAGCACGAGCAGGATGCCTCGGCGCAGGCCGGCGCGGACGGCGGTGAGTTCGGCCGGGCCTTCGCGGCCGCGGCCGAGAAGAGCGGGCTCGGCGCCCTCGCACGCGACGAGAAGCTGAGCGGTCGCGACCTGCTCGTCGCCGTCGGCGGGGTGCGAGGCATCCTCGAGGCCTTGCTGCCCGGGCTCGTCTTCCTCATCGTCTACAGCACGCTCACGAGCTTCGCCGGCCAGGACGCCCAGGCGGCCCTGGTTCCCGCCCTCATCGCGTCGGTCGGGCTGGCCGTCGTCTTCACGCTCGTCCGCATCGCGACGAAGGGTCAGCCCACGCAGGCGATCGCCGGCCTCATCGGCGTGCTCGCGTCCGCTGCGCTCGCACTGTGGACGGGCAACGCGCGCGACAACTACGTGCTCGGCTTCTTCACGAATGCCGCCTATGCGCTCGCGCTGCTCGTGTCGCTGCTCGTGAAGTGGCCGGCGATCGGGCTCATCGTCGGATTCCTCATGGGCGAGGGCGTCGCCTGGCGCAACGACCGCCGCAAGTATCGCGCAGCACAGTTCCTGACGCTCGTCTGGATCGGCCTCTTCGTCGCCCGGCTCGCCGTCCAGGTGCCCTTCTACCTGGTCGACAACGTCGAGGCGCTCGGTGCGTTCAGGCTGCTCATGGGGGTCCCGCTCTACGCCCTCGCGCTCATCTTCTCGTGGCTTGTCGTACGTGCCGTCTACCCGTCGGCACATCGATCGGCCGAGTGATACAGTTATCTCGACGTCAAGATAAATCCGCACACCGTGCGAAGCCTGTCGGCGGGCGAACGGCTTAGGTTACCCTTGCTGGATCGGCCCCCTGTCTGACGGAGAAGATGGAGAGTCGCCCGCGTGCCGGGCGTCATCCGCGAAGGAGAGGACATCGTGTCTGCAGTGAACAGTTTCGGGGCGAAGGACACGCTCCACGTCGGTGACAAGTCCTACGAGATCTTCCGGCTCGACACCGTGCCGGGGCACGAGAAGCTGCCGTTCAGCCTGAAGGTGCTGCTCGAGAACCTGCTGCGCACCGAGGACGGCGCGAACGTCACCAAGGAGCAGATCGAGGCGCTCGGCTCGTGGGTGCCGACGGCCGAGCCCGACACCGAGATCCAGTTCACGCCCGCGCGCGTGGTCATGCAGGACTTCACGGGCGTGCCGTGCATCGTCGACCTCGCCACCATGCGCGAGGCGGTCGTCGCCCTCGGGGGAGACCCCGACAAGATCAACCCGCTCGCTCCGGCCGAGATGGTCATCGACCACTCCGTCATCGCCGACCTCTTCGGCACCGAGAACGCCCTCGAGCGCAACGTCGAGATCGAGTACGAGCGCAACGGCGAGCGGTACCAGTTCCTCCGCTGGGGCCAGACGGCGTTCGACGACTTCAAGGTCGTCCCGCCGGGCACCGGCATCGTGCACCAGGTGAACATCGAGCACCTCGCGAAGGTGACCTTCACCCGCACCGTCGACGGCGTCCTCCGCGCGTACCCCGACACCTGCGTCGGCACCGACTCGCACACGACGATGGTCAACGGCCTCGGCGTGCTCGGCTGGGGCGTGGGCGGCATCGAGGCCGAGGCCGCGATGCTCGGCCAGCCCGTGTCGATGCTCATCCCGAAGGTCGTCGGCTTCAAGCTCTCCGGTTCGATCCCCACCGGTGTCACCGCGACCGACGTCGTGCTGACGATCACCGACATGCTGCGCAAGCACGGCGTCGTCGGCAAGTTCGTCGAGTTCTACGGGTCGGGCGTCGCCTCGGTGCCGCTCGCGAACCGCGCGACCATCGGCAACATGAGCCCCGAGTTCGGCTCGACCGCCGCGATGTTCCCGATCGACGACGTCACGCTCGACTACCTGCGCCTCACCGGCCGCAGCGACGAGCAGATCGCGCTCGTCGAGGCCTACTCGAAGGCTCAGAAGCTCTGGCACGACGCCGACAACGAGCCCGCCTTCAGCGAGTACATGGAGCTCGACCTCTCGACGGTCGTTCCCTCCATCGCGGGTCCGAAGCGTCCGCAGGACCGCATCGAGCTGTCGAACTCGAAGTCGGCCTTCGAGCAGGACCTCCTGAACTACGCCACGGTCGACCACGACCTCGTCGACCTCGAGATCGCCGAGTCGTTCCCCGCGTCCGACCCGCCCGGCAACTCGCCCGAAGACGAGCACAGCCACCACGAGCACCACCACGCGAGCCACGCGCCCGCCACGGCGTCGAACCCGACTCCGGTGACGCTCGCCGACGGCGAGAAGTTCACGCTCGACCACGGTGCGGTCGCGATCGCCGCGATCACCTCGTGCACGAACACCTCGAACCCGTCGGTCATGCTCGCGGCCGGCCTGCTGGCCCGCAACGCGGCGAAGAAGGGCCTGAAGGCGAAGCCGTGGGTGAAGACCACGCTCGCGCCCGGGTCGAAGGTCGTCACCGACTACTACGAGAAGGCCGGCCTGACCGACGACCTCGAGGCGCTGGGCTTCTACACCGTCGGGTACGGATGCACGACCTGCATCGGCAACTCGGGTCCGCTGATCGATGAGATCTCGACGGCGGTCAACGAGTCCGACCTCGCCGTCACCGCGGTGCTCTCCGGCAACCGCAACTTCGAGGGCCGCATCAACCCCGACGTGAAGATGAACTACCTCGCGTCGCCGCCGCTCGTGATCGCGTACGCCCTCGCGGGTTCGATGAACTTCGACTTCGAGGTCGACGCGCTCGGCAAGGACACCGAGGGCAACGACGTCTTCCTGAAGGACATCTGGCCCGACGCGGCCGAGGTGCAGGAGACGATCGACAACTCGATCAACAAGGACATGTTCGTGCACCAGTACGCGAGCGTGTTCGAGGGCGACGAGCGCTGGCGCAACCTCGAGACGCCGACCGGTGCGGTGTTCGAGTGGAACGAGGCGTCGACCTACGTTCGCAAGCCCCCGTACTTCGACGGCATGACGATGGAGACGACCCCGGTCACCGACATCTCGGGCGCGCGCGTGCTCGCGAAGCTCGGCGACTCGGTCACCACCGACCACATCTCGCCGGCCGGTTCGATCAAGGCCGACAGCCCGGCGGGCCGCTACCTCACCGAGCACGGCGTCGACCGCAAGGACTTCAACTCGTACGGCTCGCGCCGTGGCAACCACGAGGTGATGATCCGCGGCACGTTCGCGAACATCCGCCTGAAGAACCAGCTCCTCGACGGCGTCGAGGGCGGCTACACCCGCGACTTCACGCTGGCCGGCGGTCCGCAGTCGTTCATCTACGACGCATCGCAGAACTACCAGGCGCAGGGCACTCCGCTCGTCATCTTCGGCGGCAAGGAGTACGGCTCGGGTTCGTCGCGCGACTGGGCGGCCAAGGGCACGAGCCTGCTCGGGGTCAAGGCGGTCATCACCGAGAGCTTCGAGCGGATCCACCGCTCGAACCTGATCGGCATGGGCGTCGTTCCGCTGCAGTTCCCGGCGGGCGAGAGCTGGGCGTCGCTCGGCCTCGACGGCACCGAGATCGTCTCGATCACGGGTCTCGAGCAGCTCAACGAGGGCACCACCCCGAAGACGGTGCACGTCGTCGCATCGCCGAGCGAGCACTCGGCGCCCGGCAAGGCGACTGTCGAGTTCGACGCGGTCGTCCGCATCGACACGCCGGGTGAGGCCGACTACTACCGCAACGGCGGCATCCTGCAGTACGTGCTGCGCAGCCTCGTCTGACGCAGACGCATTCGACGACAGGGCGAT
>NZ_JBSHHD010000052.1:0-15741 GCF_053618155.1 Agromyces sp. NPDC055658
GAGCCCGCTGGGCCGCCGATCTGCTCGCCGCCGCCGACGCCCTCACCCGCCGACTGTGAGGCGAATCTCAGCATGCGGTTGAGCGCCCGGCGTGGCGGGCCGGCGTCGCGTCGAAACCCGACGGCCGTCACGCCGGCGTGACGTTCGACACCCAGAGCCACTCTGGCGTGGTGACGGGGGTGCGGGCGGGCACTGCGTCCGGATAACGCAAAAGCGCTCAGTTCATGAGAACTGAGCGCTTTTACCTCTGTACCCCCGATGGGATTTGAACCCGCGCTACCGCCGTGAGAGGGCGGCGTCCTAGGCCGCTAAACGATGGGGCCGTGTCGTGGATCGGACTCCCTCTCGGGAACCTCGCTCCGTTTTGGCAACTCGAAGAGTATGACACACGTTTCGGGCGGTTTCCAAATCGAGGCGCCGGCGGGCGCGCGGGGTCACGCGAACGCCGCGACGGCGGCCGGAACGACGCGGATCCCGGCCGGCATCGCATCGGCTCGCTCAGGCTTGCGCACGCCGGCCGCACGGGTGTTGGCTCGAGGCATGCGCCTCACGAAACTCGAGCACGCGGCCCTCCTCATCGAGGACTCGGGCGACAAGCTGTTCATCGACCCGGGCAAGTTCACGACGCCCATCACCGAGTCGGCGGGCACCGTCGCCGTCGTGATCACGCACGAGCACGACGACCACTGGGCCCCCGACCAGCTCGACCGCATCATCGAGATGAATCCCGATGTGCGGATCTTCGGGCCGGCGGGGGTCGCCGCCGACGCCGAGCACTACCCGGTCGAGGTCGTCGCCGCAGGCGACGCCGTCGAGGTCGGCCCCTTCCACTTGCGGTTCTTCGGCGGCGAGCACGCGCTCATCCACCGCTCGATCCCGATCATCGACAACGTGGGCGTCCTCGTGAACGACGCGCTCTACTACGCCGGGGACTCGTTCGCCGTGCCCGAGGGGGTCGCGGTCGATGTGCTCGCCGCCCCGGCGGGTGCACCGTGGATGAAGCTGTCGGACTCGATGGACTACGTCGAGGCGGTCGCGCCTCGCCGCGCCTTCGCGACGCACGAGATGCTGCTCTCGCGCGCCGGCAAGGCTCTCGCGAACACCCGCCTGGCATGGGCGACCGAACAGCACGGCGGCGAGTTCCTGCCGCTCGAGCCGGGCGACACGCTCGACTTCTGAGGCTCAGTCCCCCGTATTTCCGTTGCCGTTGCCGTTGTTGCCATTCCCGTTATTGCCGTTGCCGTTGCCCTGATCGCTGCTGCCCTCGTCGCCGGCGCCCTCGTCGTCCCGGTCGCCGACACCGGGTGGCGGCTCGACCACGGGGCCCGGTCCGGCCTCGGTGAAGGGCCCTCCCCCGTACTTCGCAGCGGCGACCGACATCACGACGGGCCACATGCGGTGCCGCGCCTCGGCGGCCCGCCCGCTGTCGAACCAGATGCCGCGCTGGTTCGCGTCGCCGTTCACGCTCACGACCGCCGCGACCGTCGCGACCTCCGTGCTCGCACCGGCCATCCAGGTGTCCTTCGCGCCGTCGGTCGTTCCGGTCTTGCCGATGAACGGCACGTGCGGCACGGTGTTCTGATCCGACTCCCACGCCGTGCCGTTCATCACCCGGGTCATGCCGTAGTGCATACCGGCAGCCACCTCGGGCGACACCGACTGCGTGCAGGTCGACGCGGGCGGCGGCAACTCCTCGCCGTCCCGTCCGACGATGCGGTCGATCGCGATGGGGCTGCAGGTGCGCCCGTTGTTCGCGATGCCGGCGAAGGCCACGGCGACGCTCAGCGGCGCGACCTCGTTCGTGCCGATCACGGTCGAGGGACTCTCCAGCAGCGGGTCGCCGTCGGCCCGGTGCATCCCGAACGCCTCGGCCGTCTTCCGGATGCCGCAGAGGTCGAGTTCCTTCGCCATGCCGAGGAAGCCCGTGTTGATCGACTGGACGGTCGACTCGAGCGCCGTGTAGGCACCGCCGGATTCGCCCGCGTCGTTCTTCGGGTTCCAGTTCTCGCCCGAGACGTCGTAGTCGCCGAGGCAGCTGTCGTGGAAGACGCCCCAGTTCGATCTCGGGCGCGAGTCGACGCGCTCGCTGAGCCCGTGCCCCTCCTTCAGCCACTGCGCGAGCGTGAAGACCTTGTACGTCGATCCGGGCTGGAACCCGCGCGAGCCACCCTGGTCGAAATCGGTGTTGTAGTTGATGCTCGTGTACTCGGGGCCCGAGGCGAGCACGGTCGGGTCCTGGCTGTACCGCTTGTTCTGCGCCATCGCGAGCACGCGCCCAGTGCCGACCTCCACGCTCACGACGACCCCGCCGAGGTCCCACCCGGGGTAGGTCATCGGCACGTTCTCGGCGATCGCCCGGACGGCCGCGCCCTGCAGGTCGACGTCGAGCGTCGTGTACACGTCGTAGCCGCCGCGGCGGAAGTTGAGCATGCGCGTCTCGGCGTCCTCGCCGAAGCTCGGATCGGTCTGCAGGATGTTCTTCACGTAGTCGCAGAAGTAGGCACTCGCACCGGCGGTCTGGCAACCGGTGCTCGGTTCCGTGATCTTCGGCTCGACCGGCGTCGCGATCGCCTCGTCGTAGCGGTCGCGCGTGATCTTCCCGAGGGTGAGCATGCGCTTCAGGATGTAGTCGCGGCGCGTGTGGTTCGCGGCATAGCCGTTCGCGGCCCCATTGGCCTCGCTGTCGGGCTCGTCCAGCCGGAACTTCTCCGGATTGTTCACGATCGCGACGAGCGACGCAGCCTGCGGAAGAGTGAGGTCCGACGCCTTCGTGCCGAAGTAGTAGTTCGCCGCGGCCTCGATGCCGTACACGGTGCCGCCGAACCCCGCGATGTTGAGGTACCCGAGCAGGATCTCGTCCTTGCTGTAGCGCTTCTCGACCCCGATCGCGAGCCGCATCTCCTTCACCTTGCGGTCGATCGTGGTCTCGGTGACCGCGTCGTAGCAGTCGTCTCGCGCGGCCTCGTCGGTCTCGAGCTCGCACTGCTGCACCCGCACGTTCTTCACGTACTGCTGGGCGATCGACGAGCCGCCCTGCGTCTCACGGCCGCTCGCCGTCGTGACCGCCGCACGCAGCGTGCCCTGCAGGTCGATGCCGCCGTGCTCGTAGAATCGCGGATCCTCGCTCGCGACGGTCGCATCCTTCACGTCCTGGTCGACGGCCTCCCACCCGACCTCGACCCGGTTCTGGTCGTAGAACGAGGCCATCATGCTCGGCCGGCCCGTCGCGCCGATCACGTAGATGTTGCTCTTCTCGCTGAGCTCGTCGATCTTGAGATACCCCGGCAGGCTGTCGAACATGCCGATCGTGCCGCTCGCGGCCATGCCGACCATGGCGATCGCCGGCGTCGCCGCCGCCACGACGAGTGCGGCGACGGCGGCGCTCGCGGCGATGAGCCCGACGAACCCGCCGAGCACCCCCAGCGGCGTGCGCGTCTCGGCGAAGTCTCGATTGCGCTTGTTGCGCGGTTCCGACGACTTCACCCCGACGCACCCCCAGCCACAAGCAGTACGCGGCGGATGCGAGCGGAATCGATCCGCGCTGTCATTCCATGACACCGCAGCCGGCCGGACTTGTAAAGCGTCCGGTCGGCCGGTTGCGGAATCGAAGCGGCGCCCGGCCCTTCAGGAGGCGAGCCGGTCGCGTCGCACCGGCCGCCATCCCGGGCGAGGCACGGCCGCGCGCAGCGAGCGCGTGTACGGGTGCACCGGGTTCGCGAGGAGGTCCGCGGTCTCGCCCGAGTCGACGACGATGCCGTGCTCCATCACGATCATGCGGTCGGAGATCTGGTTGACGACGGCCAGGTCGTGCGAGATGAACAGATAGCTGATCTCCCGCTCGGCCCGGATGTCGGCGAGCAGGTTGAGGATCTGCGCCTGGATCGACACGTCGAGCGCCGCGACCGCCTCGTCGAGGACGATGACGGCGGGGTCGGCCGCGAGCGCGCGCGCGATCGCGACGCGCTGACGCTGCCCGCCCGACAGCTGATGCGGGTACTTCGACGCGAACTGCTCGCCGAGGCCGACGCTCTCGAGGATCTCGAGCGCCGCCGTCCTGGCTGAGCCTCGGCGCCCGGAGCGGTTGGCGTGCAGGACCACGCTCGTCTCGACGATGTCGCCGACACGCTGCCGTCCGTTGAGCGACGAGTACGGGTCCTGGAACACGTACTGCACCTCCCGCGCCCAGCGACGGCGGTCGGCGAGCCGCTTCACCCCGCCGGCGCGAGACTCCCCGCGAACGGTGAGCTCGCCGCCGGTCAGGGTCTCGAGGCCGACGAGCATGCGCGCGACCGTCGTCTTGCCGGAGCCCGACTCGCCGACGATCGCGAGGCACTCGTCGGGATGCAGCTCGAACGACACCTCGTCGACGGCGACGATCGGCTCGTCCTTCGCCCGCCCCGGGAACACCTTGCGCAGCCCGCGCGCGACGACGATGGGCTCGGTCCTGTCGGTCATGCTTCCGCCTTCATCAGTTCGTGGGTCTCACGGTTGTAGCGCAGCACCGGCAGCCGGTCGGCTCGTTCGTCGATGCTCGGTCGAGCGCCCAGCAGCTCGACCGTGTAGGGATGGCTCGGCGCGTCGTAGACGTGCGCGCCCTGCTCGACGATCTCGCCGGCGTACATGACGGCCAGTCGGTCGCAGCACGCTGCGGCGAGTTCGAGGTCGTGAGTGATGAAAAGCAGCGCGAGCCCGCGGGCACGCCGCTGCTCGTCGAGGATCGCCATGACGTCGGACTGCGCGGTCACGTCGAGCGCGGTCGTCGGCTCGTCGGCGAGGATGAGCCTCGGCTCGGTGAGCAGCACGCTCGCGATCATCACGCGCTGCAGCAGCCCGCCGGAGAGCTCGTGCGGGTACTGGCGCAGCCGGTGCTCGGGATTGCGCACGCCGACCTCGTCGAGCAGCACGACCGCCCGGCGCTCGGCCTCGCGGCGATCGACGCCCCGATTCTGCACGAGCGCCTCGGTGAGGAAGTCGCCGACGCGGTGCACCGGATTCACGTGGGCGCGCGGGTCCTGGAAGATCATGCCGACGTCCTGCGAACGGTAGCGCCGCAGCTTCGCGGCGTTCATGCCGAGCACGGACGCCCCGCCGAACTCGATCTCGCCGGTGACGGCGAACTCGGGTCCGAGCATGCGGGTGATCGCGCGAGTGGTGAGCGACTTGCCCGACCCCGACTCGCCGACGAGTCCGAGGGCCTCGCCCTCGCCGATCTCGAGCGAGACGCCGTTGAGCAGGGTCTGCTCGCCGCCCTTGAGCCGCAGGGTCGCCCGTACGTCGTCGAGGCGCAGCAGTGGTGCGGTCATCGGAGGCTCCTTGCGCTGGAGGTGAGTCGGTCGCCGATGACGGTGACGCACCAGACGATCACGACGATGAGCGTGCCGGCCGCGATCGCCTCGATCGGGTGGCCGCGCAGCATCGAGTCGAAGCCGCTCTTGACCATGAGGCCGAGGTCGGCCGTCGGCGGCTGCACGCCGAGCCCGAGGAACGACACGGCGGCGAGGTCGATCACGGCGAAGCCGAGCGACGAGACCGCCTGCGCGACCACGATCGGCTGCACGTTCGGCAGGACCTGCGTGAACGTGATGCCCGTGCCCGACTGCCCCTGCAGCCACGCGGCCGAGACGTACGGCATGTTCCGCTCGCGGAGCGCGGCACCGCGGACGACCCGGGCCACGTAGGGGATGTAGGCGATCGAGAGCCCGGCGACGACGGTGCCGAGGCCCGGGCCCCAGATGGCGACGGCGATGAGCCCGAACACGATGCCAGGCACCGCGAACAGCACGTCGAGGAGCCAGGTGATGACCGTGTCGGTGCGGCCGCCGCGCCACGCGGCGAGGAGCGCGAGCAGGACGCCCACGACGGTCGCGATCAGGATCACGAGACCCGGGCCGGCGAGCGTGATGCGCGCGCCCCAGATGAGCCGCGAGAGGATGTCGCGGCCGAGTGCGTCGGTGCCGAGCAGGTGCGCCGGCGAGGGCCCCGACAGCGCCGCCAGCAGGTCGGGGAAGTCGGGATCGTAGGGTGCGACGATCGGCGCGAACAGCGCGGCGACGACGATCACGAGGAGCACGGCCGCCGCGGTGCAGCCGAGGACGCCGAGCCGGTCTCGCGTCGCGGTGACGACGCCCGCTCGGCGTCGCTCCCGCGTCACGCGCGCGACGGCGAGGCTCGTGGTGGATGGGGTGGTCATTGCCGGCTCCCGAGCGCGATGCGCGGATCGATGAACGTGTAGAGGAAGTCGACGACCGCGTTCACGACGACGAACGCGACGACGAGGACGAGGATGACGGCCTGGACGACCGCGAAGTCGCGCTGCAGGATCGCCCGCACGAGCAGCGATCCGAGCCCGTCGAGCGCGAACACGTTCTCGACGACGACGGCGCCCGCGATGAGCGTCGCGATCGTGAGGCCGAGCACCGTGACGATCGGCACGAGCGAGTTGCGCAGCACGTGGTGCCGGACGATGTACCGTGGCGCGAGACCCCGCACCGTCGCGGTCTGCACGTGCTCGCGCCCGCTCTCCTCGAGCACCGCCGCACGCGTGATGCGTGCGAGATAGGCGGCGCTCGCGACCGAGAGGGCGATCGCCGGCAGGGTGAGGTGGTGCAGCGTGTCGATCCCGCCGGTTCCCGACCCCAAGGTCGGGAACCAGCCGAGGGTGACGGCGAAGATGCTGATCAGCGCCACGCCGACCACGAACGACGGCGTCGAGAGCCCGACCGCCGCGAGCGTCGACGTGAGCTGGTCGCTCCAGCCGCGCCGGAGCGCGGCGTACGTCCCCGCCAGGATGCCGACCACCGCGATGATCACGGCCGCCATCGACACGAGCACGAGCGTCGTGGGGACGCGACCCGAGATCAGCGTCGAGACGTCCTGCCGGTAGACGATCGAGTAGCCCAGGTCGCCGTGGAGGATGTCGCCGAGCCAGGCCACGTAGCGCACGAGGAAGGGGTCGTTGAGGTGGTACTGCTCGGTGACCGCGGCGATCTGCTCGGGTGTGCCGCCGCGCGGCCCGAGGATGAACGCAAGGGGGCTTCCCGGGGCGAGGTACAGCAGTCCGAAGACGAGGAAGGAGGTCACGAGCAGGACGAGCAGGAGCCCGCCCACGCGTCGCAACAGGTAGGAGCCGGCCGACATGGTTACTCCACGCCGCCGAGCGTCGCCGCCCACGGCGCGTAGAGGTAGGCGAACGAGGCAGTCGCACCCGAGATGCGGTCGTTCTGCACGAGGGTCACCGGCTCGCAGGCGAGCGGGAGCCAGGGCAGTTCGTCGGTGATGGTCTGCTGCGCGTCGATCACGTGGTCGGCACGAGCGGCCTCGTCGGTCTCGGCGCGCGCCGCGAAGATCGCGTCGTCTGCGTGGTCCCAGCCCGCGTAGTTGTGGCTGTCGGTGCTCGCGAACATCTGGTACACGTCGGTCGGGTCGGCGAAGCTGCCGTACTGCGTCGTGAAGAAGCCGTCGATGCCCTCACGCGCCGCCGGGTCGAAGTAGAGGTTGCCGAACTGCTCGACCGGGATCACCTTGGTCTGGATGTCGAGGCCGATCGCCTGGCCGGCGGCCTGGATGACGTTCGCGGTCTGCTCGTGCACGGCCGAGCTGCCCTGCACGGCGAGCACGATCGGGGCGACCGTGCCGGCCTCGGCCACGAGCTGCTTCGCCTCCTCGATGTCGGGGTCGGCCGAGAACCCGTCGAACGCCTTCGCGAACTTCTCCTCCTCGTAGCCCCAGTACGCGGGGCCGGCGAGGGTGGTGGCGGGGATTCCGGCGCCCTGGAAGACGACCTTCGTGAGCGCCTCGCGGTCGATCGCGAGCGAGAGCGCCTGGCGGATGCGGTCGTCGCCGAGGCCGCCGTCGAAGTTCGTCGTCATCATGGTCCAGAACACGAGCGAGTCGCCGAAGGTCACGGTCACCTCGTCGCTGTCGGTGAGCTGGCTGAGGCCGGCGGGCGGAAGGTAGAAGTACTGGCCGTCGACCTCGCCCGTGCGGAGGGCGTTGACCGCCGTCGACTCGTCGGCGATGAAGCTGAAGCTGAGTTTCGACGCGAGCGGCGCGCCGTCCCAGTAGGCGGGGTTCGCCGCGAGCTCGATGCTCTTGCCCGAGTTCCACGCCTCGAGCGAGAACGGGCCCGTGCACTGGAGACCGCCGTCGGGCGTGCCGAACGCCTCGCCCTGCGCCTCGGCCGCGGCCTTCTGCACGATCGCGCCGGCCGCGGTGGCCATGGCCTGGGTGAACAGCACGTCGGGCTGGGTGAGCTTCACCGTGACTTCGTTCGGGCCGGTCGCCTCGACCGACTCGACGTTCTGGAAGTAGCTCGAGAAGTAGCTCGTGGCCGTCTCGCCGACCTGGCGGTCGAGCGAGTAGACCACGTCGTCGACCGTCAGCGGTGTGCCGTCCCAGAACGTGACGCCGTCGCGGATGGTGTAGACGACGGTCGTGTCGTCGGGCTGGGTGACCCCAGACGCGAGGCCCGGCTCGACCGAGAAGTCGGGCTTCATGCGCAGCAGGCTCTCGCAGAGGTTCGCGGTGGCCGTGTTCTCCGCGTAGTTGTAGCCGAACTGCGGGTCGAGCGACATCGGCTCGTACGGCAGGTTCCACGTCACCTCGTCGACCAGCGCGGTGCCGGACTCCGTGGTGGTGACGAGGTTGTCGAAGTCGACGGCGAGCGCCGCCTCAGCGTTCTGGTCGGTCGACTGCGCGGTGCAGCCGGCGAGGGCGAGGCTCGCGGCAGCCAGGGCGGCTGCGGTGAGCGTGATACGGCGTCGGAACACGGGGGAACTCCTTTGTCGTCGTGTCTCTGGATGAGGGGTGGTGGGGGTGTTTCGGATGGGTGGGTGGGTGGAGATCGGAAGGGGTGCGGCGGGCCGGCTCAGCGCCGGTCGAACACGAGCCCGTCGCGGATCACGCTGACGGGGCCGGGACGGTCGACCACGATCTGCGCGATCGACTCGCCGGCGAACTCGACCCGGGTCGGGTGCTCCGGGCCCGAGAACTCGGCGAGGTCGGGTACGCCGATCAGGCTCGCCCCCTCGGTCGAGCAGATGCGGTAGCAGCGCTCGAGCTCGTCGTCGGTCATGGCGCCCGTGCGATACGCGAGCAGGTGCGCGCGATCGACCATGCTGCCCGAGCCGAACGGCGTCCAGGAGTCGCGGACGCCGTCGCTGCCGGCCACCAGGCGGACGCCGTGACGCCCGAGCTGGTCGAGATCGGGCACGGGGTCGTCGCCGAGGGCGCAGTTCGCGATCCACACCCCGGCATCGGCCACAGTGTCGAGCGTCGCGCCGAGCGTGGGGAGCGAGGCATCCCCGAGCGCGAACGCGTGGCTCACGGTGACCCGCCCCTGCAGGCCGGCCGCTCGCGTGCGCCGGGCGATCTCGCGGATCTGCGCGAGGCCCGGCTCGCCGCCGTCGTGCAGGTGGATGTCGATCTCGCGTCCTGCGCGCTCGGCGAGCCCGAAGACGGCGTCGAGGTGGCCGTCGACGTCGCCCTCGAGGCCGAGCGGGTCGATGCCGCCGACGAGGTCGGCACCACTGTCGAGCGCGGCGGCCATCGCCTCGACGGTTCCCGGATTCGTGAGCAGGCCGAACTGCGGGAACGCGACGATCTGCACCGTGAGCCACGGTGCGAGGCGCTCTGCGGCAGCTCGCACGCCCTCGACGTTCCTCGTGCCGAGTTCGCTGGAGACGTCGACGTGCGCGCGCATCGCGAGCGTGCCCTGCGCGAGCGCGGTCGAGAGCAGCGCGTGGGCGCGCTCTTCGACGCTGCGGGCGTAGGCGCGCTGCGTCGCGAGGTCGTTCGCGATGAACTCCGGCAGTGAGCCGGCACGACGGCGAGACATCCACGGACCGCCCCAGCTCGACTTGTCGGGGTGGATGTGGGCGTCGACGAGCCCCGGAGCGGCGACGATGCCCGTCGCCGAGCGGTGGTCGCCGGCCAGCTCGGCCGTCGTGTCGGTCATGCGAACGAACTCCTTTGTCCGTGAGGGTCGGCCGGGGTCTGCCGGCGCGAGATTTGTAAGATGTATGATAACCATACATTCCGCCGGGAGCGGAAGATCGAGAGAATGGAAATCGTGAAGCCCATCCAGCGAAGGTCGATCGTCGACTCGGTCGTCGACCGCCTGCAGTCCGAGATCGCGACGGGCGCCTGGCCCGTCGGCACGCGGATCCCCACCGAGGCCGAACTCACCGAGACATTCGGCGTGAGCCGCCCGTCGGTGCGCGAGGCGGTGCGCTCGGTCGCGCAGCTCGGGCTGCTCGAGACACGACAGGGCGACGGCACCTACGTGATCGCGAGCGACGCCACCGAGGTCGCCCTCCGACGCGCGCTCGGCGTCGCCGACGCGCGCGAGGTGCTCGCCGTGCGCCGCGCGCTCGACGTGCTCGCGGCGCGCGAGGCGGCGACGCACCGCGACGACGACGACGTCGCGGCCCTCCGGGAGGAGCTGCAGCATCGCCGCACGGCGATCGACCGCAACGACGTCGACGCCTTCGCCGACCACGACGTCGCGTTCCACGTCGGCGTGGCGGCCGCCTCGCACAACCGGCTGCTCGTGGGCATCTACGCGAGCTTCGATTCGTCGCTGCGGCATTCGGTCGCGCAGAACTCGTGCCTCTCGAACAATGCCGATCCCAGTGCGGTCGACCTGCACGAGCAGCTGCTGCGCGCGATCGAGGCCGCCGACCCCGAGGCCGCGACCGCCGCGGCGCTCGGCGTGCTCGACCAGACCGAGCGCTCGCTCGATGCCTGACCGCCGGCCGCAGCCGATCCTCGCGGTGACGGCGCTCGTCGCCGTCGGGCTGCTCGCCGGATGCACGGCCCGGCCCGGACCGACGGGGGTCCCGACGGCATCGGCCCGGCCCGCCACGACCGCCCCGACCGCAGAGGAGACCGCCGTGCCCACCCCCGAGATGACGCCCGACCGGGCCACCGCCCTCATCGTCTCCGCGACCGCCGCGGGCGACCTCGCCGGCGTCGAGCGCGCGATCGCGAACTCGGCCGATGTCGACGCGCGAGACGGCGAGGGCCGGCCCGTGCTCGTGACGGCGACCCGCGCGAACGACGTCGCCGTCGCCCGAGCCCTCCTCGAGGCGGGCGCCGACCCGAACGCGAAGGACGGCATCGAGGACTCGGCGTTCCTCTACGCCGGGGCGGAGGGCCTGAACGACATCCTGCGCCTCACGATCGCGCACGGCGCCGACCCGAAGAGCACCAACCGCTACGGCGGCACCGCGCTCATCCCCGCGAGCGAGCACGCGCACGTCGAGACCGTCGGCATCCTCATCGAGGCGGGCGTTCCCGTCGACCACGTCAACAACCTCGCCTGGACGGCGCTGCACGAGGCGATCGTGCTGGGCGACGGCGACGACGCGCACGTCGAGACGGTCCGACTGCTGCTCGCGGCCGGCGCCGACCCGTCCATCCCCGACGGCGACGGGGTGCTCCCCCGCCGGCTCGCCGCACAGCGCGGCTACGACGCCATCGTCGCCGAGATCGACGCGGCGAGCTGACTCGAGGCGGATGCCTCGTGGCGCGCGCTCGTCGCGCATGCGTTCGACTCCCCGCAGCGGGCCACGACCGCACCCTCGGCGGGGTCATCCCGCACGAGCAGCGGCGAGCCGCGCCTCAGCTGCGAGCGGCGCTGCGCGCCGGAGCGGCAGGAGCCGGAGGCATCCTTCTCACCTGGCCGAAGCGCTCGGCCACGGGAGCCAGCAGGAGCGGCCGGGCGAGCACCCAGCCGGCGACCATGACGGCGAGCGACACCGCGAACACCGCGAACCCGACCCAGTCGTCGCTCTCGCGGGCCGCGTACATGTGGTTGAGGTTGCGCAGGGCGCCGGTCGCGAGCACGAGCACGACGTGCACGGCGGTGAAGAGCAGGAAGAACAGCATCACCGGGTAGTGCAGCGCCCGCGCGAACCGCTCGGGCGGCGCCGAGGCGAGCGCCCCCCGCATCGGCCACACCGGCGACAGCCGCAGTCCCGTGAGGATCGCCAGCGGCGAGGCGATGAACACGATCGCGAAGTACGCGAGCACCTGCGCGTCGTTGTACGAGACCCACGAGTTCTCGACGGGCCACTCGAGCGAGAGGTACTGCAGCACGACCGAGATCGAGTTCGGCACCACGTCCCAGCTGGTCGGCACGATGCGCAGCCACTGCCCCGTCGCGAACAGCAGCACGACGTAGACGACGCCGTTGAGCACCCAGAACGCGTCGACGACGAGATGCAGCCACACCGAGATCCCGAGCCGGCGCGGCGCCCCGTTCGTGCGCGGCCAGCGGGTGTTGTCCCGCGTCCAGAAGGCCGGCGGCCGCGCCTTCGACCTGATGATCAGCCCCGTCCGCACGAGCATCACCAGGAAGAAGGCGTTGAAGAAGTGCTGCCACGCGAGCCATGCCGGGATGCCCACCGGCGCCCCCTCGGGCAGCGGGCTGTGGCCCGGGTACTCCGCGATGAAGTCCTGCACGGCCGGCGCGGTGCGAAGGAACCGGGCGACGACCACGGCGACGACGAGCAGGATGACGGCGCCGCAGGCGAGGAGCAGGGCTCGCTTCACGGAGAGTCCCCGTGACCCGGGGCGCGAGGTTGAGGGCACGTCACTCAGCGTGACAAAGGCCCGCGAACGGCGCAACTCCGCGCCGTCACGTGACGCGGGCGCGCCGGGGATTCGGCGACGGACGGGGCAGATGCTCGCGCGATCGGGCTCGGCGCGCCAGAGTGGGGGCATGTTCGAATCGGACGCTCGCGACGTCGCCCAGCGCAGTTCGACCGGGTCGTTGCCGTTGAAGGACCACGTCGACGAACTCGTCGCGGCCGCCCATGCGCGCTATGCGGACCTCCACGAGGGCACCGTGGCCGACTACATCCCGGTCCTCGCCGAGGCCGATCCCGCCTGGTTCGGTCTCGCCGTGGTGGGCGCGGACGGCGGCGAGCATCTCGCAGGCGACATCGGGCTCGCCTTCTCCGTCCAGTCGATCTCGAAGGCGTTCGTCTTCGCGCTCGTGTGCGACGCGATCGGTCACGAAGCCGTGCACGAGGTCATCGGGGTGAACAACACGGGACTCGCGTTCAACTCGGTCGTCGCGGTCGAGCTCAACGGCGGCAGCCCGATGAACCCCATGGTGAACGCGGGCGCGATCGCGACGACCGCGCTCGTGCCGGCCGGCCACGCCGACGAGCGCTGGCAGCTGATCCGCGACGGGCTCAGCCGCTTCGCCGGCCGGCCGCTCGCACTCGACGGCGAGGTGTACCGCTCGGAGTCGTTCACGAACCACCGCAACCAGGCGCTCGCCCGGCTCCTGCAGAGCTACGACCGGCTCGCCATCGACCCGGAGGAGGCGGTCGACGTCTACACGCGGCAGTGCTCGCTCGCGGTCACCGCGCGCGATCTCGCGGTCATGGGCGCGACGCTCGCCGACGGCGGGGTGAACCCCGTCACGGGTGAGCGCGTCGTCTCGGCGGAGACCGCACGGGACACCCTCGCACTGCTCGCCTCGTGCGGCATGTACGAACGTTCGGGCGAGTGGCTCTTCGAGATCGGACTGCCCGCGAAGTCGGGCGTCTCGGGCGGCATCGTCGCCGTCGCACCGGGCAAGGGGGCGGTCGGCGTCTTCTCACCGCCGCTCGACGAGGCCGGCAACAGCGTGCGCGGCCAGCGCGCCTGCGCCTACCTGTCACGCGCCCTCGGACTCAACCTGTTCGCCTCCGACCCACAGCCGCTCGTGGCGCGAACCGCGCCCACCGACGAAGGAGACCTGCGATGACCACACCCGCACCGACCACGAACGGCGCGAACGGGGCGGATGCCTCGGGGCCGGCACCGCACGCAGTCGAACGCCGCTCGTGGGCGCCGATGGTGGGGCTCTTCCTCGCCCAGGTGCTCATGTCGTTCAACGTCGCCGCGCTGCCGATCTCGCTCGGCGGCATGGTCGAGGACTTCGGCGTGCCGCCGACGGTCGCATCGACGACGATCGTCGTCTACGGCCTCGCGGTCGCGGCCCTCGTGATGACGGGCGCGAAGCTCGGCCAGCGCATCGGGTGGGTGCTCATCTTCCGCGTCGTCGTCGCGGTGTTCGCCGTGTCGTCGGTCATGATGATCCTCTCGACGACGATCGGCTGGGCGATCGCGGGGCAGGTGCTCGCCGGCGCCTCCGCCGCGATCATCGTGCCCGCACTCGTGGCGCTCATCGCCGAGAACTACCGCGGCGACCAGCAGGCCACCGCCGTCGGCTCGCTCGGCTCGGCGCGCGCGTTCTCGGGCATCAGCGCCTTCCTCATCGGCGGTACGCTCGGCACGCTCGTCGGCTGGCGTCCGGTGTTCTTCATCACGCTGGGGCTCGCCGTCGCCGTCTTCGCACTGAGCTTCAGGCTGCGGGGCGACCGGGGCGACCGGAGCATCCGCATCGACCTCGTCGCGTCTGCGCTCATCGGCGCCGCGATCGTGCTGCTCACGCTCGGCTTCAACAACCTGAACGCGTGGGGCATCCTGCTCGCCGAGCCCGGGGCGCCGTTCTCCGTGCTCGGCCTCTCCCCCGCGCCCGTGTTCGTCGTCGTCGGGCTGATCCTCGGACAGGCCTTCTTCATGTGGACGAAGCGCCGCATGCGGCTCGGCCGGGTTCCGCTCGTCGATCTCGGCGTGCTGAGCGAGCCGACCGAGCGGGCGGCCGTCTACGCCATGTTCATCATCGTCGCGATGGAGGCGGCCGTGAACTTCACGGTGCCGACGTACATCCAGGTGGTGCAGGGGCGCACCCCCTTCGACACCTCGCTCGCGATGATGCCGTTCAACCTCACGGTGTTCGTCACGGCGACCCTCATCGTGCGCTTCTATCGTCGGCACAGCCCGCGTACGATCGCGCTGTTCGCGTTCGGGCTGACGACGGCCGCGCTGATCTGGCTCGCGTTCGTGGTCACGAACAACTGGGAGACGGTGCCGACGATCGTCGGGCTCATCGTGTTCGGGATCGGCCAGGGCGCGCTCGTGACCCTCGTGTTCAACGTGCTCGTGACCGCGGCTCCCAAGGAACTCGCCGGCGACGTCGGCTCCATCCGCGGCACGACGCAGAACCTCGCGAGCGCGGTGGGCACCGCGCTCATGGGGGCCCTGCTCGTCACGATGCTCACGCTCAACTTCACGCAGGCAGCGGTCGAGCACCCCGAGATCCCCGAGGAGCTGAAGGCCGAGGTCGGCCTCGGCCAGGTGAACTTCGTCAGCAACGACGACCTGCGCGCGAAGTTCGAGGAGACGAGCGCGACACCCGAGCAGATCGACGCCGCCGTCGCCATCAACGAGGAGGAGCGGCTGAACACGCTGCGCCTCGGGTTCCTCGTGCTCGCCGGTCTCAGCGCGCTCGCGGCACTGCCCGCGTCGCGCCTGCCGAAGTACAAGCCCGAGGAGATCCCCGACCCGATGGCCGCGGGCGGCGACGACGTCTGATGCGCTGGTCCGGCGCGCGAGTGCCGGGGTGCCGCGACGGAGGCGTCCCGGCGCCCGCTCCCGCCATCGTCAGTGGGTGGGTGGGGTGAGGGTGTCGGTGTAGTCGATGAGCCAGGAGCGCAGGTCGGCGCCGAGGTCCTCGCGATCGACCGCGAGCTGGATCACGGCCTTGATGTAGTCCAGCTTGTCGCCCGTGTCGTACCGGCGACCCCGGAACACGACCCCGTACACCCCGCCCGTGCCCGCCACATCTCCGGCCATCGTCATCAACGCATCGGTCAACTGGATCTCACCACCCTTGCCCGG
>NZ_JBSHHD010000053.1:0-14892 GCF_053618155.1 Agromyces sp. NPDC055658
TCGCGGTCGATCGCGAGGACCTCGGCGCCGACCTGCGCTCCTGGCTCATCGACTACACCGACACCCTCACCCCACCCACCCACTGACGATGGCGGCATCGTCCCTGCCCACCCTCCGCGACGGCGAGGTCGTGCTCCGGCCCATCCGCGTGCGCGACGCGAAGGCGCTCGAACGGGTGCTGCTCGCGAACCGCGGCTGGCTGAAGAAGTGGGAGGCGACCTACCCGGGCGGCGGGTCGTTCATCGATGCCAGGGCGTCGATCCGCAACCTGCTCGCGCACGCACGGGGCGGCCACGGACTGCCGTTCGTCATCGAGGTCGACGGCGAGCTCGTCGGCCAGCTCAACGTCTCGTCGATCAGCTACGGCTCGCTGTCGTCGGCGACGATCGGGTACTGGGTCTCCGAGCACGTGGCCGGCCGGGGCATCACCCCGACCGCGGTGGCGCTCGCGACCGACTACTGCTTCGGCGTGCTGCGCCTTCACCGCATGGAGATCTGCATCCGACCCGAGAACGGGCCGTCGCTGCGCGTCGTCGAGAAGCTCGGGTTCCGCTACGAGGGCCTCCGGCGCCGGTTCATCCACATCGACGGCGCCTGGTGCGACCACTTCGCGTTCGCGCTCGTGAGCGAGGAGGTGCCGCGCGGCGTGCTGCGCCGGTGGCGCGACGGGCGCGTGCCCGACGGCGCCGCACGCATCACCGCGGAGGACCTCGCCGCGGCCGCCGAGCCGCTGCGGCTGACAGATCGCTGAACACGCCCGCGCCGATTCGGGCGCGGGGCCGCGCGTGACCTAGCGTTATCGCATGGATGTGATCGGCGGGGGGATCCTGATCGCGGTGGCGGCCGCGCTGTGGATCGCGTACCTGCTGCCGAGCTGGCTGCGCCGTCGGCAGTACCTCGCGACCGAGCGCAACGCCGTACGACTCCAGCAGACCCTCCGCATCCTCGCCGAGACCGCCGAGACGCCCGAGCCCATCGTCGTCGAGGCCACCGCCCGCGAGGTCGCGACGCAGCAGCGCATCCTGCACGAGCACGAGGAGACGGCACGCCTCGCCGCGGAAGCGGCAGAGCAGACGGCCATCGCCGAGCGCCGCGCCGCGGAGGAAGCGGCGGAGGCCGCGCGCGCACGCGCGGCAGCGAGCGCTCCCGTCACCCAGCCGGTACCGGCCGTCGCAGCTTCGCAGATCGATCCGTCGCACGACGCCGCGCGGCGAGCACGCAGAACCGTGCGCCGCCGTCGCGCCGCATGCACCCTCATCGCGCTCGCCGGGCTCATCACCGTCATCGTCGGCCTCGTCGCCGCGGCGTTCGGAGCATCGCTCGTCATCGCCGCCGCCGGTGGCGTCGCGTTCGTCGGCGCGGCCTTCGGGCTCGTGCGGCTCGCGAAGCGGCGCCTGCCGCAGGTCGCGGTCGCCGCGCCCGCGACGCCGGCGGCGCTGGACTTCGAGCCGATCGAGTTCGCCGAGCCGACGGCCGAGACGGAGGGCTGGACGCCCCGGCCGCTGCCCAAGCCCCTGCACCTGTCGCGGGGGACGATCGCGGCGACCGCCATGGCGTCGATCGAGGCGGCCGCCGAGCTCAAGCGCGTCGAGAGCGAGGCGCTCCTCGCCAGGCGGGCCGAACGGCTCGCCCCGCCGGTGCCGAAGATCAGCCCCGCGGCATCCGCAGCCGAACGCGCCGCCGCAGGGGAGCGCGAGGCCGAGCGTGCCGCCGACCGCACCGCGCAGGCGGCCCCGAACCCGTACGCCCGGATGGGCATCGTCGACGACGCCCGGCCCGGCATCGACGACCTCGACGCCGTGCTGCGCCGTCGTCGGGCGGCCGGCTGATCGAGCCGGGTGGTCAAGACCACCCCTCGAGTGGTGATAGGCTCTTTCACGGCTCGGGCCCATGGCGCAGTTGGTAGCGCGTCTCGTTCGCAATGAGAAGGTCGGGGGTTCGAATCCCCCTGGGTCCACCGAGAGAAGGCCCCCGCTTCGGCGGGGGCCTTCGGCATTCCACCGCATCGCTCCGTGGCGGGCATAGGGTGGAACGGATGTCGCAGCCGCCGGTGACCCGTTCGATCCCGTTGTCCGAGGAGCACCGCTGGCGTGCCTACTGGGTGTGCGTCGCCGTCGCGGCGCTCACGATCCTCGACCTGTCGAAGGTCAACGTCGGCCTTCCCGCGATCGAGGACGCCTTCGACGCGACCTCGACCGAGCTGCAGCTCATCGTCGCCGGCTACGTGCTGACGTTCGGCCTCACGCTCGTGCCCGCCGGCCGCATCGGCGACCAGCGCTCGCGCAAGACGCTCTTCGTCGTCGGCCTCAGCCTGTTCATGCTCACGAGCCTCGTCGCCGCGCTCGCGCCGAACGCGACCGTCCTGCTCGTCGCGCGCCTCCTGCAGGGCGTCGCCGCGGGCATCCAGATGCCGCAGGTCCTCGGCATCATCCAGGAGCTCTTCCACGGCAAGGAGCGCGGAAAGGCCTTCGGCCTGTTCGGCGCCACCATCGGGCTCGCGACGGCGTTCGGTCCGACTCTCGGCGGCCTCATGATCGCGATCGGCGGGCCGACCGACGGCTGGCGCGGCATCTTCTGGATCAACGTGCCGCTCGCGCTCATCGCGATCGCCCTCGCGATCTGGCTGCTGCCGGTCACCCGCCGTCCCTCCGACAAGCCGCTGTCGCTCGACCCCGTCGGGCTCCTGCTGTTCGGTGTGACCGTGGTCGCGCTCATGTGGCCGTTCCTGCTCACGACGGGCTCGCCCGACGACGACCCGGCGCGCTGGTGGGTGCTCGTGGTCTTCGTGCTCGCGCTCACGGCGTTCGTCGCGTGGGAGCGCCGCTACGCGGCATCCGGTCGCCACCCGCTCGTGCCGCTGGGCCTGTTCGGCGTGAGCTCGTTCCGCAACGGCATCTCGCTCGCGAGCGTCTACTTCGCGGCGATGCCCTCGATGTTCCTGCTGACGACGCTGTACCTGCAGCACGGGCTCGGCCTCGAGGCGGTGTTCGCCGGAATGGTGGGCATCGGCTTCGCGCTGCTGAGCGCGCTCAGCTCGTGGATCGGCGGCAACCTCGTGAACCGCCTCGGCCGACCGCTCGTCGTATGGGGGCTCGTGCTGCTGCTCGTCGGCATCGGGCTGCTCGTGCTCGCGGCGCTGGCGACCCCGCCTGCGATGACGCCGTGGGCGATGGCCGGCGCGATGGTGATCGGCGGCGCGGGCGGCGGCCTCGTCGTCTCGCCGAACCAGACGCTGACCCTCATGGACATCCCCGTGAAGCAGGGCGGCCTCGCCGGCTCGGTGGGTCAGCTCGGCCAGCGGATCGGCACGGCCATCGGCACCGCCGTGACGCTGTCGTTGTTCTACTCGACGATCTACCGCGAATCCGAGGGCCAGCCCGATCTCGCGGTGTACCACGACGCGTACGGCGTCGGCATGCTCGCGGTCGCGGTGTTCGTCGCGATCGCCTTCGCGATCGGCGTGGCCGACCTCGGGGCCCGGCGGCGCGAGCGGCGCCCGCTCGGCGAGCCGCCGACGGAGGCCGACGACGCCTGAACCGCGCGAGCGGCGCCCGCTCGGCCAGCGGCCGACGGAGGCCGACGACGCCTGAACCGCGCAGCCCGTCATCGTCGCGGTTCGGCCGCCCGCTGCCACGGACGGCGATCAGCGGATCGCGAGCACCCGCGCGCGCTCGTCCTTCGGCAGGTGCTCGATCGCGGCGCGCAGCGCCACGCGCGGCATCGTCGCCGCGTGCTCCTCGACGAACGCGAGGTGGCGCCCGGCGTCGAGATCGCCCGCCGAGCGCAGCACCCAGCCGACGGCCTTCTGCACGAACGGCGCCTCGTCGCGGGCGAGCCGCCCGGCGATCGCGAATGCGTCGTCGGTCTCGCCGCGCTTCATGAAGGCGAAGGTCGCGACGAGCGCGGTCCGCCGCTCGGGCCAGAACGACGAGGCGGCGAGGGCTGCGAGCGGGGACCGGTCACGATCGACGAGGTGGCCGCCGACGACGTCGCGGGCGGCGAGATCGACGAGGTCCCACTGATCGATGCGGTCGTGGCGGGCGAGATAGAGCTCGTAGAGCTCGGTGCGGCGGGCCTCGCCCGTGGTGCGAGCGGCGGCCGACTTGCCCATGATGCTGCAGGCGAGCGCGCGCACCTCGTGCATCGGCCGGGCGAGCAGTTGCTCGAGTTCGGCGACGGGCAGGTCGAGCGCGGTCTTCGCGAGCTCGAAGACGGCGCCCATGCGCACGCCGATGAACGGCGCCGCCGCGTCGTCGATGAAGTACCGGCGGTACTTCATCCGCTCGGTCTCGCTCGCCATCGCCTCGAGCGCGGAGGTCAGCCCCGCGGCATCCGTCATTCTCGCTCGCCCTCCCGCGTCGTCAGGCTTCAGGCTAGCGACCCGGCGGTGCCGTGTCAGGCGGCGAGATGGGCGGCCGGGGTGAGCAGCGCGGCGAGCTCGCCTGCACTCAGCTCACGACCGAAGGCCGGATGCCCCGGCTCGAGCGCGACGCCGTGCTCGAGTGCTCCGCCGTCGACCGGATCGAACCCGATCGCGTCGATGAGGGCGGCCACCTCGGCGCGCGCGCCGGGGTCGTCGCCGACCACTGCGAGCGCACGTCGCAGGGGATCGCCGGCGGGCAGGCTGTCGTCCTCCATCTCGTGGTAGCCGAGGTGGTTGAGGGACTTGACCACGCGGGCGCGCGGGTTGCGCGCCGCGTTCTGCTCGCTCGTGGTGCGCGGGTCGGCGTCGACCTCGGCGAGGTTTCCGTCGACGGGCGGCCAGTAGTTCATGGCGTCGACCACGATGCGGCCGTCGAACGCGGCCCAGGGCACGGTGCCGGCCTTTCCGAACGGCACGGCGACGATGATGACGTCGGCGCTCTCGGGGAGCTCGGCGGAGGGGACGACGACGGCGCCGGGGGCGACGACGCCCACGAGGAGCTCGAGGGCGGTCTGCCTCGGCGAACCGGCGATGAGCACCCGGTACCCGGCGGCCACGAGCAGGCGGGCGAGGGCCGTGCCCACCTTTCCCGCGCCGTAGATTCCGATCACCGGACGATCCGTCACAGTCTCCATGCTCCCATTCCGCTCGGCGCGCTGCTCGATCCATGCGTCGACATGCATCTCAACGCGGGGTGCCGTCGTGACATTCCCGGGAATAGTCTCGGCATGGGGCGGGTTCCGACCTGTGCATGCGTACGCATGCATCGACTTCCGCACCGGGCTTCCGCACCCGGCGACGATGAGAGGGGCCGGCATGACCGAGCGCTACGAATTCGGACTCGACACCTTCGGCGACGTCACGGCGGCCGCCGACGGCACCACGCTGCCGCATGCGCAGGTGCTGCGCAACGTGGTCGACGAGGCCGTGCTCGCCGACCGCCTCGGCCTCGACTTCTTCGGCATCGGCGAGCACCATCGCCACGAGTTCGCCGTCTCGGCTCCCGAGGTCGTGCTCGGCGCGATCGCCGGGCGCACCGATCGCATCCACCTCGGCTCAGCGGTGACGGTGCTGAGCTCCGACGACCCGGTGCGCGTGTTCCAGCGCTTCGCGACGCTCGACGGCGTCTCGGGAGGTCGCGCCGAGGTCATCCTCGGACGTGGCTCGTTCATCGAGTCGTTCCCGCTCTTCGGCTTCGACCTCGGCCAGTACCAGGAGCTCTTCGAGGAGAAGCTCGAGCTCTTCGCGGCGCTCCTCGAGCAGGAGCCCGTCACCTGGGAGGGCCGGCTGCGCCCCGCCCTCACCGACCAGCTCGTGTACCCGCCCGTCGAGCACGGGCACCTGAAGACGTGGGTCGGCGTCGGCGGCAGCCCCGAGTCGGTCGTGCGCGCGGCGCACTACGGGCTGCCGCTGGTGCTCGCGATCATCGGCGGAAGCCCCGCGCGCTTCGCACCGCTCGCCGAGCTCTACCGCAAGGCGCTCGCCCAGTTCGGCAAGCCCGCGCAGCCTGTCGCCATCCACTCGCCGGGCTTCATCGCCGACTCCGACCAGGAGGCGCTCGACACCCTGTGGCCCCACTACCAGGTGATCATCGACCGCATCGGCCGCGAGCGCGGCTGGGGGCCCGCGACGCGCGAGCACTTCGAGGCCGAGGCCTCGTCGCACGGCGCGCTCTACGCCGGCTCGCCCGAGACGGTCGCGCAGAAGATCGCTGCGGCGATGCGCTCGATCGGCGCAGTGCGCTTCGACCTCAAGTACTCGAACGGCACCCTGCCGCACGAGGCGATGATGGGCAGCATCGAGCGGTACGCGACCGAGGTCGTGCCGCGCGTTCGCGAACTGCTCGCCGCCGCCGATGCCGCCGACGCCGAGCTCGACGAGGCCGCGGCCCTGGCCCTGGCCGACCGCGCCGACGACGCGGCCGCGGGGCGCGCGTAGACCCCGAAGGGGCGATCTCGTCGCGTCGACCGGCGAGCACCCATCCGGCATCGCCCGCTCGACGGGTGTCCGGAGCGCGATGTTCGAGCGGGCCGAGCCGCGGCATCCGCCTCAGACGGCCTGCCGCGTGCGCTGCTGACGGCGCCGCACCGCGGCGCGGAACCACGCGGCGTCGGGCACGCGGGCGAGGAACGTGCCCGCGATGATCGTGATGAGGACGTAGTCGGTGGCGAGCGAGGCGAGCGCGGGCTCCACTCCGGCGGTCACGGCGAGACCGGCGATCACGATCGAGAACTCGCCGCGCGGCGCGAGCGAGAAGCCCGCGCGCCACCGGCCGAGCGTGCCGACCCCTGCGCGCGCCGCGGCGTAGGCGCCCGTCGCGAGCTTCGTCGCGATCGTGACCGCCGCGAGCAGGAGCGCCGGCAGGATCATCGACATGAGCTGCGACGAATCGGTCGTGAGCCCGAAGAACACGAAGAACGTCGCGGCGAACAGGTCTCGGAGCGGCGTCAGCACCTGGCTCGCGTTCACCGCCACGCGACCCGACAACGCGATGCCGACGAGGAAGGCGCCGACCGCGGCCGAGACCGAGACCTCCTGGGCGAGCCCGGCGACGAGCATCGTGAGGCCGAGCACGCCGAGCAGCAGGGGCTCGGCATGGTCGGCGGGGAAGAGACGCGAGACGAGGTGGCCGTGACGCAGCGCGATGTAGAGGATCACGACGACGACCGCGACCGCGACGGCCACGGCCACGGCGCCCTGCACGAGGCTGACACCGATGACGATCGCCGAGAGGATCGGCAGGTAGAACGCCATCGCCAGGTCTTCGATGACGAGCACGCCGAGGATCGCCGGCGTCTCGCGGTTGGAGAGACGGCCGAGGTCGCGCAGCAGCTTCGCGATCACCCCCGACGACGACACCCACGTGACGCCCGCCAATGCGACCGCTGCGACCGGACCCCAGCCGAGGATGAGTGCGAGGGCCGCGCCCGGCAACGCGTTCAGCAGCCCGTCGACCACTCCCGGCATGCGCGCCGACTTCAGGCTGTCGAAGAGCTCGGACGCGGTGTACTCGAGCCCGAGCAGGGCGAGCAGCAGGATCACGCCGATCTCGGACCCGGTCTGCAGGAACTCGATGCTCGCGTCGAACGGGAAGATGCCGCCCGAGCCGAACGCGAGGCCGAGCAGGAGATAGAAGGGGATCGGCGAGAGGCCGATGAGCAGTGCGAGCCGCCCCAGGAGGCTCATTCCGAGGAGCAGCGCGCCGACTTCGATGAGGAGGAGCGTGGTCTCGTGCATGCGGGGCCCGGCGTCAGTCGGGTCCGTTGGCGAGCAGTCTCGAGACCCCGTCGAGACCCTCGCGGGTGCCGACGGCGACGATCACGTCGCCCGCGCGCAGGGGCTCGGACGGCGTGGGGGAGGCGATGACCTGGCGGTCGCGCACGATCGCCACGATCGAGGCGTGCGTGCGGGTCCGGGCCTTGGTGTCGCCCAGGGTGCGATTGAGGAACGGCGAGTCGGTGGGCAGTGCGATCTGCTCCGTGTACAGGCCGGCGGTCTCGTCGGAGAGGCTCGTCAGGCGGCTCAGCATGACCGAGGCGCTCAGCACATCGGCGAGGGCGGAGGCCTCGTCGTCGTTGAGTGCGACGCTGTCGCGGCACGCGTCGGGGTCGTCGATGTCGAACACGCCGAGATCGCGCTCGCCGTCGCGGTGCGAGACCACGCTGATTCGGCGCCCGGCTTCGGTCACGAGGTCGTGACGCACGCCGATCCCGGGCAGGTCGACCTTCTCGATGCGAATACCCACGCCCGTAATCGTAACCCCGTTGCGGAGGTGCACGGCCGGGCGCGCGGGGGTTCAGCCGTCGGCGCCCACCCGGGTGCGCATCTCGAGCACCGGGGTGCCGGCGTCGTCGACGAGCTCGAAGGCGACTCGCACGGCGCCCAGCTCGGCGAGCGAGTCGACGTGCGTGCCGCCGCAGGCGATGCGGGCGACGCCCTCGGGCAGCTCGGCGACCCAGCTGCGCCGGTCGGTGAGCCGGTCGCCGTCGCGCTCGACGCGGACCGTCGAGCCCGCCGCGACCCACTCGCCGACGGCGGCGGAGACCTCACGGCCGAGTTCGTCGAGTGCCTCCGCGAGGCCCGTCGCGTCGAAGCCGGCGCGGCGCAGCGACTTGTTCAGCCGGTAGCGGTCGACCGAGCCGAACGGCTCGATGCGGCTCGACGCGATCGCGATGCCGTCGAAGTCGACACGCCCGAGCGCATCGGTGCGGGCCGGCTTCGACCAGCGCGACTCGACCGCACGGTTCAGGGCGAGGGATGCCGCGTGGCAGGCGCTGTGCCCGAGCGAGAGGGCGCGGCGCGCCGAGGCATCCGCGGTGATGACGACCTGGTCGCCTTCGGCGACCGGGCCGCCGCCATCGATCAGGTGTGCGACGACGAACGCCCAGCCCTCGGTGCCCTTGCGCACGGGGACGTCGTCGCCGACATGCAACTCGGACCCGTCGGTCGCGGCGACGACGGCGTCTCGGATCGGCAGTTCGCGATCGCCCGCGCGCAGCGTGCCGGTGTCGGCGGGCTGGTCGGGCCAGGCGGCGTCGACCGGGTGGAACGACGTCGCGTCGGTGACGACGGCCACGAGCCCGTCGCGGGCGGGGGCCGTGTGCAGCACGGTGGCGTGCCGTACGAGTTCACCGGCGGGGTACGTGACGATCGTGTCGTGCGCGGGCAGCGTCATGCGACCGGCGTCAGTCGTCGGCGCGGCCGAGCAGGTGGAACGGGATCGCCAGCGAGAGCGCGACGGCGAGGATGCCGCCGAAGAACACGGCGGCCTGGAGGCTCGCCAGTTCGGGGGCGATGCTCATGACCCACATGCCGAAGACGAACAGTCCCAGGGCGATGACGGTGGCGACGACGTTCACAAGGTCCTCCAGGGTGCGGGGGCGACGTTCGTCGCCTCGGCCAGTCTATCCATCGGGCCGCGCCGCGGTCGTGCCCCGCGCGCCGGTCGGGAACGGGGCGACTCGTCAGTCGGGGACCGGGCCGAGCCATGCGTTGGCGACGGTCGCGTGCGCCGACTCGTCGTCGGACGGGTGGAAGATGCCGGCGAGCACGTCGCGGTAGAGCCGCCCGAGCTCGGAGCCCGCGAAATAGGTCGAGCCGCCCGAGACGCGGACCGCCTGGTCGACGACGTGCTTGGCGGTCTCGGTCGCCCGCACCTTGATGCCGACGAGCTTCGCGAACCAGGCCGCGCCGTGGTCGACGAGCTCGTCGAGGTCGCGGGCGACGGCGTCGAGCTGGGGCGGGATCGCGTCGTAGGCGATCGCCGCGTCGGCGACGCGCCACCGGATGTCGGGGTCGTGCGCGAGGGGACGCCCGTCGTGCTTCATCGAGGTGCGGCGGCCGGCCGCGGCCACCGCGAGGTCGAGCGCGCGCCGGCCGATGCCCGTGTACACGGCGGCCAGGAGCAGTTCGAAGTTCGCGAAGATGCCGAAGACCAGCGGGTCGGCGTTGGGCCCGGGGTCGAGCCGGCGCACGATGCGGGCGGGCGCGGCGTACGCCCCGTCGAGCACGGTCGTGCGGCTCTGGCTCGCGCGCATGCCCATCGTGTTCCAGTCGTCGAGGATGCGCACGTCGGGGTCTTCGCGGTCGATGAAGCCGTAGACGAGCTTCGGCGCATCGGACGACACCGAGTCGAGGCCCATCGTGCCGAGCCGCGTCCATGCGGGCGACAGCGACGTGAAGATCTTGCGGCCCGCGTACCGGTAGCCGCCGTCGGCCTGCGGTTCGGCGGTGGTGCGCGAGCCGAACAGCATGAGGTCGTTGCCGGCTTCGGAGATGCCGAACCCGAACACCTCGCCCGCACCCGCCTCGCGGAGGACGAAGTCGAGCGAGTCGTCACCGCGGTCGCGCAGCACCTTCGCGACGCCCGTCCACACGAGGTGCATGTTGACGGCGAGCGCCGTCGCGGGTGCGGCGCCGGCGAGCCGCATCTGCGCGTGCACCGCGTCGACGAGGCCCCAGCCGAGGCCGCCGTGCTCGACGGGCACGAGCGCGGTGAGGTAGCCGGCCGCGCGGAGTTCTTCGAGGTCGTCGTCGAAGAAGGCGTTGTCGCGGTCGTACTCGGCCGCTCGGGCGCGGAATCGCTCGAGGAGGTCGTCGTCGAGGAGGGATTCGGGCGTCGGGGTCTGCGTCGTGGTCTCGGTCGTCGCGCTCACGTCGCCAGACTACGCCCGCGGCTCCGGCCCGGTGGGGGAGCGATCGGCGTCGGAACCGGGGTGCGGCGCCGGCTCGACCGGGACCCCCGGCGCCCGTCGCCGTCCGCGGGCGGCGAGCACCACGACGAGCGTCACGACGGCGGCGATGACGAGCAGTACGGCGAACCACGGCAGGAGCACGCCGAGGGCGACGGCGAGCGAAGACAGGAAGCCGACCAGGGCCGTCCACCCGGCGACGACCCCGCTCCAGAAGTCGTCGGGTGCCGGGGCCGGCGCCGCCTCGACCGTGGCGAGATCGAGCGTGAGGGTCGAGTAGTCGACCTGGTCGACGAGCTGGTCGCGCTGCTGGGTGAGGCTGTCGAGTTCGGCCTGGCGGGTCGTGAGCTCGGATTCGATGGCGATGAGATCGGCGATGGTCTCGGCTTCGGCGAGCAGCTGCTCGAGCCGGTCGACCGAGGCCGAGAGCGCCTCGATGCGCGCGTCGAGGTCGGTGCGCTGCTGCGTGACGTCGGAGGCCTGCATCGAGACGGAGTCCACCCGGCCGAGATCGCGGATCTCGTCGACGACGCCGTCGAGCTCTGCCGCGGGCACGCGCAGCACGAGGTGCGCGCTCGGCGGTGACGCATCGGTGCCGGGCTGCTCCGTCCGGCTCTCGGTGCGCCCGCCGGCGCGGTCGACGATCGCGGCGGCCTCCTCGGCGGCGTCGATCGGATCGTCGACGGTCACCGCGATCCACCCCGTCGTGATCACGCTGCGGTCGACGGCGTCGGGCTCGGCCCGGGCCTCGTCGGCCGAGCCCCCGTCGGCGCCGGCGTCGCCGCCCTGGGCGGGAGCCGGCATGTCGGGCTCGGCGACGCCGGGCGTGCTCGAGCTGCCGCCCATCGAGCAGCCGGCGAGCAGGAGGGCGATGATCGCGGCGGACGCCGCCGCGGGTGCGAGTCGTCTCATGCGGTCAGGGTATTGCCGCGCCGGGAGCCAGTGTCTGGACGGGCGCTGGGAGTCGGGTCACGATCCGGTCGCGGCCGGACGAGCGCGAGCGGCGCGCGTCAGTCGTCGTCGGGATCTCGTCCGGTGCGCTCGCCGGTCTCGAGGGAGGCGATCGCGGCGAGGTCGTCGACGCCGAGCACGAAGTCGAAGACGTCGAGGTTCTCGCGGATGCGCTCCGGCGACGACGCCTTCGGGATCACGACGTTGCCGAGCTGGACGTGCCAGCGCAGCACGATCTGCGCCGGGCTGCGCCCGTGCGCCGTCGACAGCCGGGCGAGCACCGGGTCGTCGAGGAGGCGACCCCGGGCGAGCGGGGACCACGCCTCGGTGCGGATGCCGCGTGCCGCATGGAACTCGCGGAGGGCGGCCTGCGGCAGCCGCGGATGCAGCTCGACCTGGTTGACGACCGGGGCGACGCCCGTCTCGCCGATGATGCGGTCGAGGTGGTGGGCGTGGAAGTTCGAGACCCCGATCGAGCGCACCCGTCCTTCGTCGCGGAGCCGCACGAGGGCCCGCCAGGTGTCGACGTAGCGGTCGGTCGACGGCACCGGCCAGTGGATGAGGAAGAGGTCGAGCCGGTCGAGCCCGAGCCGGCCCATCGACGCGTCGAAGGCGCGGAGCGCCTCGTCGTAGCCGTTGTCGTCCTTCCACACCTTGCTCGTCACGAAGAGCTCGTCGCGCGGCACCTCGGCCGCGCGCACGGCCGCGCCGACACCCTGCTCGTTCTCGTAGAAGGCGGCCGTGTCGAGGTGGCGGTAGCCGGTCGCGATCGCGACGCCGGCGAGCTGCGCCGCGTCGTGCGCGGGCACCTTGTACAGCCCGTAGCCGAGCTGCGGGATCGCGTGGCCGTCGGCCAGCGGCACGAGCGGTGCGAGCGGGAGCTGTCGAGGCATCCTGGCGCCTTTCGTCAACTGGGTTGGAGCGGCACCGGTTCGGTGTCGGGAATGGGGCTCGCGTCGCGGCCTCGGAGATCGGGGTGCCATCGGCGTGCGAACGCGGGCACGAGGAACCCGAGGAAGGCGAGCGCGCTCGCCGCCCAGAACGCGCCCTGCGCGCCGTAGCCGTCGATGAGGAAGCCGGCGAGGGCCGAGCCGAGTGCGGCGCCGATGAGCTGGCCCGTGCCGACCCAGCCGTACGCCTCGGCGGTGTCGGAGAACTTCACGCTCGCCGAGACGATCGCGAACAGCACCGCGAGCGCGGGCGCGATGCCGATGCCGGCGACGAAGAGGGTGATCGAGAGCCACCAGAAGTCCATCACGAACGCTGCGAGCGCGGTGCCGACGAACACGATGAACATGCGGCGGGCGGTCGACCACGGTCCGATGGGGACGTGGCCGAGGAAGAGGCCGCCGGCGAGCGATCCGATGGAGAAGATCGCGAGCACGATGCCGGCCTCGCTGCCGTCGTGGCCGAAGACGGCCACGACGCCGGCCTCGATGGCCGCGCACGCGCCGATCAGGAGGAATCCGACGACGGTCGCGAGCAGGACGGCGGGGCGGGCGAGCACGGTGCCGAACCGGCGTTTCGAGCGGGGGATGCGCACCCGGCCGAGTTCGGGGGAGGAGATGAACCAGGCGCCGCCCACGACCATGAGCAGGGCGGCGAGCAGGATGGCCCACACCGTGCCGATCTGCGTCGCGACGAAGGTCGTGACGACCGGCCCGACGACCCAGATGATCTCCTGCGCCGAGGCGTCGAGGGAGAACAGCGGGGTGAGCTGTCGCGAGTTCACCATCTTCGGGTAGATCGTGCGCACGGCGGGCTGCACGGGCGGGGTCGCGAGACCGGCGACGAGGCCGACCGCCATGTACAGCGGCACGGTGAGGGGCAGCACTCCGATCGCGACCACGGCGCTCACGCAGATCACGAGCGTGACGACGAGCACCGGGCGCATGCCGAACCGACCCATGAGGCGGCTCGTGAGCGGGCCAGCGACGGCCTGCCCGATCGACGTGGCGGCGAGTACGAGCCCGGCTGCGCCGTACGAGCCCGTCTGCTGCTCGACGTGCAGCAGGAACGCGAGCGAGAGCATTCCCGAGGGGAAGCGCGCGGTCAGCTGGGCGGCGATGATGCGTGCGACGCCCTGCGTCTTGAGCAGTTCGGAGTAGGTTCCCACGGTGCGCCAAGCCTATCGATCGGTGCGACGCGCCCGCCGAACGGCTGCGCAGTGCGGCATTGCGTCTCGAAAGTACGGAATCTTGCGTCTCGAGGGTGTGAAGCGGGCGATTCGAATCGCCACCGAATCGTGATCTGCCGAGATGCTTGCGTCGAGCCTGCGGTGGTTTAGGCTCGGTCTACGGCGACGGAGCCTCACTTTGCGCTCAGTCGTTTGTCCCCATCATCATGTGACGACAGAGGTATCAACATGAACATCCGACGCCTGCTCCTGCCGGCCGCCATCGCCTCCGCCGCGGCCCTGCTCTTCACCGGCTGCGTCAACAACTCCGAGAGCGAGGGCGGCGGTTCCGAGAGCACCGCCCCCAAGACCTCGGTCGAGGCCGACGACGCCGCGGTGGCCCTGCTGCCCGCCGAGGTCAAGGACTCGGGCGTGCTGCGCATCGGCACCGACGCCGAGTACCCGCCCAACGAGTACAAGAACGACGCCGGCGAGCCGACCGGCTGGGGCGTCACCCTCGCCGAGGCGGTCTCGGCCAAGCTCGGGCTCGAGCCCGAGTGGGAGATCCTGAGCTTCGACAGCATCATCCCCCGCATCCAGGAGGGCGCCCTCGACATGGGCTCGTCGTCGTTCACCGACACGGTCGAGCGCCAGGCCTCGGTCGACTTCGTCGACTTCCTGAACGCGGGCAGCCTGTGGGCCGCGCCCGCCGGCAGCGACATCACCCCCGACACCGCGTGCGGCAAGACCGTCGCCGTGCAGTCGGGCACCATCCAGCACACCGACGAGCTGCCCGCACGCAGCCAGGAGTGCGTCGACGCGGGCGAGGAGCCCATCGAGATCCTGCCGTTCGAGGGGCAGCCCGAGGTCACGAACGCCGTCGTCAACGGCAAGGCCGACGCCTTCTCCGCCGACCTGCCCGTGACGGGTGACGCGGTCGCCAACCTCGACGGCCAGCTCGAGACGGTCGGCGAGATGTTCGACGCGGCTCCCTACGGCTTCGCCACCCAGAAGGACAGCGACATGACGAAGGCCGTGCAGGCCGCGGTGCAGTCGCTCATCGACGACGGCACGTACCTCGAGATCCTGAAGTCGGCCGGCATCGAGTCGGGTGCCGTCGACGAGGCGACCATCAACGGCGCGACGAACTGACCTGAGAAGCACCGCAGTCATGTCCGACATGCCTTCCCGGCCGGCGGGGTCCGAGACCC
>NZ_JBSHHD010000054.1:0-14836 GCF_053618155.1 Agromyces sp. NPDC055658
GTCGCCGGGCGTTCTGCGGCTTCCGCAGCGTGCGATGACGGCCGGTGGTGGAGATGGGGGGAATTGAACCCCCGTCCATCGCTGAGATTCCACGTCTTCTCCGGGCGCAGCCTGTGAAAGCGCTCTGCTCGGCCCCGACTCTTGCCACAGGCACCTGAGTCGACGGGCCCAGCCTGAAAGAGTCCCGCACGTCGCTCAGGCGACGACGCGCAGCAAGTTCCCTAGATGACGTCAGTGACCGGGGCGGGAACGAACCCGGACTGACGGACTATCGAGCTCGCTTAGGCAGCGAGGGCGAAGTCAGACTGCTTCTTATTGGCAGTTATTTGTTCGCAGGGGGCGTTCACGAGATAACCCTGCATCCTCGGCCCGCTTCTCGTGGGCACACAGGCGATGTCGAAACCGATCATCCCCATGTGACGTCGAACGGATTCGACGGACCTTCATCGCACGCTGTGGAGTTTCCAAGAGTCGCGACCCGTTCGCAGGACGAAGGGGTGCGCGGCCTTACAGTCTAGAACAGGCGACACCGCTCCGCCATTCCCAGACCTCGAGCGGATGCCTCGTGGAGGACCAAATGGCCACCGTCATCGCCGTTCGCGGCACCGCAGAAGAACGCGTCGACCCCGAGCTCGCCGCCGTCACGCTCACGATCGGGGTCTCCGAGCCCGAACGCGACACCGCGCTCGCCCGCACTGCCAGGGCGCGCGAGCGCCTCCTCGCCGAGGTTCGCGATCTCGAGGCCGCCGGGGCGCTCGACACCTGGTCGGCGGGTCAGCTTCGAGTGTGGTCGCACCGCCCGTTCAACAACGAGGGCCGGCAGTTGCCGCTCGTGCACCAGACCAGGTCAGAGGTCGAGATCGTGTTCAGCGACCTCGACCGGCTCGGCGAATGGGTGAGCCGGGTCTCCGACGGCGAGGCCGTCGACCTCGACGGCATCGACTGGCGCCTGCCCGAGGCGACCCGCCGGCGCGTGCAGGAACTCGCGCAGCGCGCCGCGGTCGCCGACGCCATCGCGAAGGCGCGCGTCTACGCGGCCGCCCTCGGGCTCGGTGCGCCGACGCCGGTGGAGCTCGCCGACACGGGACTCCTCACGGCCCAGCCGCTGCCGCCCGCACCGCGCGGCGGCATGAAGATGGCGATGGCCGCCTACGACGGCGGAGGCGCGGGGTCGGGCACCGAGTTCGCACCCGCCGTGCTCGTCGTCGAAGCCTCCGTCGAGGCGCGATTCCACGCCGAGGTCCGAACCGGCTGAGGCGCCGCCCGCGGCTCAGTCGCCGTCGATGAGCAGGCGTTCGAGACCGGCGAGGTCGCCGAGCCCGAGCCCTGACGCGAGCAGGTACTCGCGCACCGACCCGTGCGCGCGCTCGACCGTGTCGAGCACGCCCTCGATCGCCTCCCGCGGGCTCCCTCCCATCAGGGTGCGCAGTTCCGGGGTGTCGGGCACGCCGTACTTCGCGATGACCGCGACCATGCCCTCGAGCCATTCGCCCGCGAGGTTCGCCTCGGTCCTGGCGTAGTCGTCGATCACGGCCTCGCGGTCGACGCCGACGGCCAGGAGCGCGAGCGCGACGACGATCCCGGTGCGGTCCTTGCCCGCGGTGCAGTGCACGATGACCGAACGCTCGCCCGCACTCGCGATCTCGCGCAGCGCCGCGACCACGACGCCCGCATGCTGCGTGACGATGCGGTCGTACAGGGCTTCGAGCGAGATGCCCGCCATGCCCTGCGAGGCGCCGGATCCCTCGAACACCGGCAGCCGCAGCACCTCGACGTCGAGCCCGTCGAGGTCGTCGGGCATCGAGCGGGCCTCGTTGTCGTCGCGCAGGTCGATCACGATGCCGACGCCGAGCTCTCGCAACTCGGCCTTGCCGGCGTCGCCGAGCCGGAACAGCCCGTCGGACCGGTAGAGCACCCCGTCGCGCACCCGGCCCGTGCGGGCGGGCAGTCCGCCGACATCGCGGAAATTGTACGTGCCGGGAACGGGGATGCGCATCGACGTCTTCATCGCGACGAGCCTACCTCCGGCGGCCGAGCGGGTCACCCAGGCTCGACCCGGCTCACTCGCCGAGGTGCCGGCGGCTCGCCATCGCGCGATCCGCCTCGCGCTTGTCCTGCCGCTCGCGCAGCGTCTGCCGCTTGTCGTACTCGCGCTTGCCTCGGGCGACCGCGAGCTCGACCTTCGCGCGGCCGTCGCTGAAGTAGATCGAGAGCGGGATGAGCGTGTAGCCCCCCTCTTTGATGCGGTGGCTGATCTTCACGATCTCCTGCTTGTGCAGCAGCAGCTTGCGCTTGCGCCGGGGCGCGTGGTTGTTCCACGTGCCCTCGGTGTACTCGGGGATGTGCACCGCGTCGAGCCACATCTCGCCGCCGTCGATGAACGCGTACCCGTCGACGAGCGACGCCCGCCCCTCGCGCAGCGACTTCACCTCGGTGCCCTGCAGCACGAGCCCGGCCTCGTAGGTGTCCTCGATGAGGTACTCGTGCCGCGCCTTGCGGTTGGTCGCGACGACCTTCTGTCCGCGTTCCCTGGGCACGGTGATCTCCTTGCGAATCGAGCTGACACTGACGGATGCCTCCGGCCGATGCCGGGCGAGCCGTTCAGTCTATCCGACTCAGACGCGCAGGTACCGCCTGATCGCGATGCCCGCCGAGACGGCGGCGAGCAGTACCCCGACCACGACGAGCAGCGGCATCACGAGCAGCGCGTCGCCGTTGTCGACGAACGTGAGCGACAGGTTCTTCGCCAGGTAGCCCTGCACGAAGAAGTGCACGATCGCGACGACGGCGCCACCCGCGAGGAGCGACCCGACGAGCCCGGCGAAGACGCCCTCGAGCACGAACGGTGTCTGGATGAACCGGTTCGAGGCGCCGACGAGCCGCATGATGCCGAGCTCGCGCCGCCTCGAGAACGCCGACAGCCTGATCGTCGTCGCAATGAGCAGTGCGGCGGCGACGAGCATGATCGCCGCGATCGCGATCGCCGTGTAGCTCGCCGCGTTGAGCGCGTCGAAGATCGGATCGAGGTAGCGGCGCTGGTCGACGACCTGTTCGACGCCCGCCATGCCGGCGAGGCTCTCGACGATGACGTCCGACTGCGACGGGTCGATGAGGTTGACCCAGAACGCCTCGGGCAGCACGTCGGGGGTCACGTAGTCGGCCGACGGCGTGCCCTCGAACTGCTTCTGGAAGTTCTCGTAGGCCTGCTCGTGGTCCTCGAAGTAGAACTCGTCGATGAAGGGCTTCAGCGTGTCGGACTTCAGCTGCGCCTCGACGGCCGCCTTCTGCTCCTCGTTGGCCTCGCCGTCGGTGCAGCCCGCGGCCGTCGACATCGAGGTGCACAGGTACACCGCGACCTGGGCGCGGTCGTACCAGAAGCCCTTCATCTGGGCGATCTGCAACTGCATGAGCGCGGCGGTGCCGACGAACGTCAGCGAGATGAACGTGACGAGCACCACGGAGACGACCATGGTGATGTTGCGGCGAAGTCCGTTCGCCGCCTCGCGCAGGACGAGCCCGATCCTCACTTCGTCGGCCCCACTTCCTGGTCACTGTCGCCTTCTCGCGGGCCTCCCGGCGCCCTGAGCCCCAACCGTTCGGCGAGGGTGAGCGGGGCGGATGCCTCGCCCGGGGCCTTCTCCTTCGGCACGAGCTTCTCGGGGTCGACCTCGATGGCACCGGTCGCGGCCTTCGTGATCTCGGCAGCGGCCTCGGTGACCTCGTCGGTCGCCTCGGGCTCGACGTAGAGGGGCTCGGCGTCGCGCATGACCTCGGCCGTGACCTTGGGTGCGGCCGCAGTGGTCGCAGCCATCGTCGCGGCCGGCTGCGCCGTCTCGGACGCCTGCGCCGACTCCGGAGGGACGGCGGCGGCGACGCGTTCGGCGTCGGTCGCGACATCCTCGACGGCCTCGCCACCCTGTTCGGGGACGTACTCGACGTCGCGGACGGTCTGGCCGTCGTAGCCGGCGCTGCGCTCGTCGCGCACGATGTCGCCGGCCGACAGCTCGATGACGCGGCGGCGCATCTGGTCGACGATGCCGGCCTCGTGCGTGGCCATGACGACCGTCGTGCCGCCCGCGTTGATCCGCTCGAGGAGGGTCATGATGCCCGCGCTCGTAACGGGGTCGAGGTTGCCGGTCGGCTCGTCGGCGAGCAGGATCTGCGGCTTGTTGACGATCGCGCGTGCGATCGCCACGCGCTGCTGCTCGCCGCCCGAGAGCTCGTGCGGCATGCGCTTCTCCTTGCCGTCGAGGCCGACGAGCTTCAGCGTCTCGGGTACCGCCGACTGGATGAAGCCGCGCGACTTGCCGATGACCCGCAGGGTGAAGGCGACGTTCTCGAACACCGACTTGTTCGGCAGCAGCCGGAAGTCCTGGAACACGACGCCGAGGTCGCGGCGGAAGTACGGCACCTTGCGGGTGGAGATCTTGCCGAGGTCCTGGCCGAGCACGTGGATCTTGCCCTTCGTCGGCTTCTCCTCCTTGAGGATCAGACGGAGGAAGCTCGACTTGCCGGAGCCCGATGCGCCGACGAGGAACACGAACTCGCCCCGCAGGATCTCGACCCCGATGTCGTTCAGGGCGGGCCTCGATTGGCCGGGGTAGGACTTGGTGACGGAGTCGAAGCGGATCATCGTGTTCGAGCCTAGGCAGGCGGCACCCAAAAGTGGGCAGCGACACCGGAAATCGGTGCCGCCGCCCACTCGATCGGGACGACCGGCCCGGTCAGACGCCGAGGAACCCGACCACGAGGTAGCCGGCGAGGCTCAGCACGGCCGCGATCGCCGCGTACGGCAGGATCGCCGTCATCAGGTTGAGCGGCTTGATGCCGGTCGAACGCGACGCGAGGATGATGCCGTCGCCGTAGAGGCACGTCGTCGAACCGAGGGCGGCGCCCGAGAACACCGCGGCCCCGGCGATGATCGGGTTCACGTCCATCGCGAGCGCGAGCGGGATCACGATCGGGGTGATGACGGCGGCGAGGTCCCAGAACGACCCGGTCGCGTAGGCGTAGACGCCGCAGACGAGGAACACCATCGCCGGCAGCAGCGCTCCGATCATGACGGGCTCGGTCGTGGCGATCACGAAGTCGGCGAGCTTCAGGTCGATGTTCATGTGCTGCACCATGAACGCGAGGGCGGTGAGCACGATGACGAAGAGCATGCTGCCGACGCCGTCGAAGGCCGCGTCGAACACGCCCTTGATCTTCAGGCGGCGCTGCACCGTGTACATGACGATCGCGACGACGAGGGCGGCGACCGTGCCCTTCAGCACGTCGACCTCGGTGAGGATCGTGACGGCGATCATGACGGCGATCGGCACGAGGAAGTTCCACGGCCGGGGCTTCGCGATGTCGGGGGCCCGGGTTGCGACCGCGACCGGCGCGGCGGCGACCGCGCGTCCGCCGTCGTCGCCCGACGCGGCGAACTCGCCGACCTCGGCATCCGCCGGCAGCACGCCCTCGGCGAGGCGCTCCTCTTCGGTCGTGCCGGCCGGGAACACGTCGCCCGTGGTGTCGGCGCGCTTCGCGTCCTTCTTCAGCGCCCCGAGCCGCGGGAAGACGCCGAAGGCGACGAGCGCGGCGATCACGAGCGCGATCCAGCCGAAGAAGATGTAGGGGATCGCCTGGAGGTAGGCGCCGAAGCCGGAGCCGTCCACGGTGACGCCCTGCGCTTCGAGGAGACCCGCGAAGAACAGCGCCCAGGTCGAGAACGGCACGACGACCGCGATCGGCGCGGCGGTGAGCTTCATGATGGTGCCGAGCTCGGTGCGCGGCACCCTGTACCGGTCGGTGACGGCCTTCATCGAGGTGCCGACCGTGAGCACGTTGAGGTAGTCGTCGACGAAGAGCACGATGCTGAGCAGGAAGCTCAGCACCGTCGACTTGCGCCGCGAGTTCACGAAGCGCTCGGCCCAGGCGGCGAACTCGCGCACGGCGCCCGAGCGCTCGAAGAGCGTGATCAGGATGCCGAAGAGCACGACGACGAGCATGAGCCACTGCAGGGTCTCGTCGGCCATCGCGGTGCCGAAGTAGCCGATCCAGGAGTCGAAGAAGCCCCAGCCGCCGAGCAGCACGGCACCGACGAGCGTGCCGCAGAGCATGGCGAAGAGGGTGCGCCGGGTGAGCACCGCGACGAGCAGGATGATGACGACGGGGAGGAGCGCGAGCGCGCCGACGTCTTGCATGGTTGCCTCGGATTCGAAGGGGGTCAGGCGGCGGATGCCGCGGTCAGGGGTCGCCCGTCGACGATCGTCGTCAGCACGGGCAGGTCGAGCAGGTCGTCCGCTCCGACGGCGATCGGGCTGTCGGCCCAGACCACGAGGTCGGCACGGTACCCCGGCGCGATGACGCCGAGGTCGTGGTCGCCCTGGGCGAGCGCCGCCCACACGGTGTAGCCCTGTAGGGCCTCGTACGGCGTGAGCACCTGGTCGGGCTCGAACACCGGGGCGTCGGGATTGCCGGGCTCGCGGCGGAGCCGCGCCCAGGCGAGGCCGATGCGCGCGTCGGTCTGCGCCACCGGCCAGTCGGAGCCGAGTGCGACGGGCGCCCCGGCGTCGATCATGTCGCGCACGCGCCAGCCGAGCGCCGCACGCTCTGGGCCGAGCCGCTCGGCCCAGAAGTCGGAGCCGTCGGCCTTGCGCCACTGCATGTGCAGCGGCTGCACCGAGGCGGTGATGCCGGTCTGGGCGAGGCGCGCGAGGTCGCGGTCGGCGAGCAGTTCGAGATGCTCGATGCGGTGCGGGGCGCCCTGGGCCGACTGCACGCCCGTCTTCAGGTACGCGTCGATCGTCGTGCCGATCGCGCGGTCGCCGATCGCGTGGGTCGCGATCTGGAATCCGGCGGCGGAGTAGCGGGCGACGACGCGCTCGAACTCGTCGGGGTCGGCCCAGAACGAGTGGAGGCCCTCGCCGTGCGTGTCGGGCTCGTAGAGCCAACCGGTGCCGGTGTCGATGACGCCGTCGTTGAAGAGCTTCACGAGGCCGCCCCGCCAGCGCCGGCCGCGGCGGTCGCGCTGCGCGAGGTGGTGCTGCGTGCGCTCCTCGTCGTAGCCGGGGTTGTGCGCCATCGCCGAGACGATGCGCACGGGGAGCAGGCTTCGCGCGTCGCGGTCGTCAGGGGCGGCGGATGCCTCGCCGTCGAGTTCGTCGAGCAGGTCGAGGGTGCCCGGGTTGCCGTCCATGATGCAGCCGCCCGTGATGCCCGAGGCGGTGAGGCCGCCGAGGATCTCGCGGACCCGCTCGAGCGTCTCCTCACGGGTGTACTCGGGCGCGGTGCGCAGCACGATGTCGAACGCCGAGTCCTCGCGGAGCGCGCCCGTCGGACGGCCGGACTCGTCGACGACGATCTCGGACGTGTCGCCGAACGTGCGGGCGCCCGTGATGCCGGCCCGGCGCATCGCCTCGGTGTTGGCGAGCGCCGTGTGCCCGTCGAAGAAGAGCAGGAACGCCGGCGCCCCGGCGGTCGCGTCGTCGATCGCCGCGGCGGTCATCGGCAGGGTCGAGAACACGTCGTAGTCGATGTTCCAGCCGCGCACCCAGCCGCCCGCGGTGCCGCCTGCCACGCGCGCGGCCTCGGCGCGGAGCAGTTCGAGGAACCGCTCGGGGTCGCGCACTCCCCCGAAGTCGATGCCGACCGCGAGCTCGACGCCCTGGATGGGGTGCATGTGCGCGTCGATGAGGCCCGGCGTCACCGAGGCGCCGCGCAGGTCGTCGACCGTCGTCGCCGGTCCGCGGAGCTCGGCGAGCGTGGCGGCGTCGCCCACCGCGAGGATGCGTCCGCCCCGGATCGCGATCGCCTCGGCGACCGGCTGGCGCGGGTTCATCGTGATGACCCGGGCCCCCACGAGAATGGTGTCGGCGAAGATGCGCTGCATGCTGCTCGTTTCCGCGCCGTCGCCCTCGTTGGCCGGCTGCGCAATTTAACGTGATTAAATTCGGGCACACGTTACTCCGCGCCTGCCCGCACGACCAAATCGACGACCCACGACCGACGACCGAAGGAGAGAGCCCGGTGAGCCCGTCCCCGACGAAACGCACCGCCGGACGTCCCCGTACGCCCGTGCTGAGCGCCGAGCAGATCGTCGACGCCGCGTTCAAGCTCGCGAAGACGGCCGGCCCCGAGGGCTTCACGATGGCGGCCCTCGCCCGGTCGCTCTCGGTGCACCCGCCTGCGCTCTACCACTACTTCCGCGGCAAGGCCGACGTCGTCCGCGCGATGCGCGGACGACTCGCCGACCTCCTCGACGTGTCGGGCTTCGAGTCCGACGAGGTGCCGCTCGCCGAGGCGGTGGCCCGGTGGGGCAGCTCGTACCGTTCGGCGATGGCCGCCAACCCCGCGGGCATCACCCTGCTCGCGACCACGCCCATCGACGGGCAGGCGCGCTCGGTCGCGAACTACGATGCGATCACCGGGCGACTGCTGCGCGAGGGCTGGCGCGCCGACGGCGTCGTCGACGCACTCGTCGCGCTCGAGTCGTTCATCATCGGGTCGTCGCTCGACGCGCTCGCACCCGCAGACATCATGTCACCGGGCGACGCCGCGGCGGACGCGCCGCAGTACGCCCACGTGGAGTCGCTGCGCTCGGCCGCGGCGTCGGCGCGAGGCATCCGCCCCACCGATCGCTCGTTCGAGCTTGGACTCGCCGCGCTCGTCACCGGCCTGCGGGCCGAGCTCGCAGACGACGAGGCCGGCCGAGCCGACCCGTCGGGCGCGGCGACGTCGGATCGTGGCTAGTCGTCGTCCTTGCGCTTGCGCCACTTGATGCCGGCGGCGATGAGGCCGTCGAGGTCGCCGTCGAAGACGGTGGCGGGGTTGCCGACCTCGTACCCGGTGCGGAGATCCTTCACGAGCTGCTGGCCGTAGAGGAAGTACGAGCGCATCTGGTCGCCCCAGCTCGCGGTGATCGTGCCGGCGAGCTCCTTCTTCTGCGCCGCCTCCTCCTCTTTCTTCAGCAGCAGGAGGCGGGTCTGCAGCACGCGCATCGCCGCGGCGCGGTTCTGGATCTGCGACTTCTCGTTCTGCATCGAGACGACGATGCCGGTGGGGAGGTGGGTGATGCGCACCGCCGAGTCGGTCGTGTTGACCGACTGACCGCCGGGGCCCGAGGAGCGGAAGACGTCGACGCGGATGTCGTTCTCGGGGACCTCGACCTCCGTCGCCTCCTCCATGACCGGGATGACCTCGACCGCGGCGAAGCTCGTCTGGCGCTTGTCGGCGCCGCCGAACGGGCTGATGCGGGCGAGCCGGTGGGTGCCCGCCTCGACCGAGAGCGTGCCGTAGGCGTAGGGGGCGTCGATCTCGAACGTCGCCGACTTGATGCCGGCACCCTCGGCGTACGAGGTGTCGAGCACCTTCACCGGGTAGTCGTGCCGCTCGGCCCAGCGCAGGTACATGCGCATGAGCATCTCGGCGAAGTCGGTCGCGTCGTCGCCGCCGGCACCCGAGCGGATCGTCACGACCGCGCCGCGATCGTCGTACTCGCCGTCGAGGAGCGTCTGCACCTCGAGGTCGCCGATCGTCTTCTGCAGGGCGGCGACCTCGGCGCGCGCCTCGGCGGCCGAGTCCTCGTCCTCCATCTCATTGGCGAGATCGATGAGCACGTCGAGGTCGTCGAGCCGCTGCCCGACCTCGGTGATGCGCTTCAGCTCGGACTGGCGATGGCTGAGCGCGCTCGTCACCTTCTGGGCGTTCGCGGTGTCGTCCCAGAGGTCTGGAGCGCCCGCCTGCTCGGAGAGCTCGGCGATCTGCGCCTCGAGCGCGTCGACGTCGATCACGGTACGGATGTCGCCGAAGGTGGCGCGCAGCGCCGCGATCTCCTGCGAGAGGTCAAGTTCCAACATGGCGCCCTCCAGCCTAGTCGGCTGCGGGGTGGATGCCTCGCGCCGGCGCCTCAGACCCAGGAGCGCCGCACGGCCTCGGCACCGAGCTGCATGCGGCTCGTGACCCCGGCCGTCTCCATGAGCTCGGCCACGCGGCGCTGCAGGGTGCGCAGCGAGATCCCGAGCTGCGAGGCGGCGCCCGCATCGGTCACGCCGAGCAGCAGCAGCCTGAGGAGGTCGCGGTCGATGTCGTCGGAGGACGGTGCCGCGGCGATCGGCAGGAACTCGGTGGCAGAGCGCCAGTACTCCTCGAAGATCGAGATCACGAGGTCGAGCAGGCCGCTCGGGTGGATGAGCAGCGCGCCGAACCCGCGATCCTCCCCCTGCGAACGCATGGGCACGAGCGCCATCTGGTCGTCGGCGATGAACATCCGCGTCGGCAGCGTCGGCAGCACCCGGATCTCCTCGCCGATCTGCGCCATCTCGCGCGCGACGGCGAGCCATCCGGGGCGCTCGAGCACGCCGCTCTCGACGATCACCCGGTAGCGCACCCCGCGTTCGAGCGCGCGGTCCTCCTCGACGTTCTCCTCGCCGCTCAGCAGGGCGACATCGTGCAGCACGAGCGCCCGCACCTGCTCGGTCGACGCCGCCTGCAGCTGGGCGACCCGCTGCCGCACGGAATCGTCGCCGATGACGACGTCGACGACGTCGGCCACGCTCCGCTGATCCGCCGAGCGCCGGTAGAGCTCGCCGAGCTCGACGAGGGCCTCGTGCGCGCGGGTGAGCCCGCGCTCGCGTTCGAGCAGCAGCGGGCGGAGCGAGATCGACGGCGGCGACGCGACGAACCGGTCGCGGTTCGAGCCCTGCCGTGCGAGCAGCCCGAGGCCCTCGAGCTCGGTCGCGATCGAGCGAACGCGCGGCACCGACATGCTGAGCATCGCGCCGATCTCGGCGGTCGACGCAGACGGCTGCTGCAGCACGCACCGGTACACCGCGGTGTGCGCCGCGTCGAGCCCGAGCGCCTCGAGCACGTTGACCTCCTCGCCCGCCCGACCGTGGCGGATCATGGCCATGGCGGGACTCCGCCACCACTTTAGGCGAGCGGGCGGCGAAGGTGGGAGACGGAATCCCCTACACCGAGAGGCTCGCGCATGTCACGACCCCAACCCTTCGGTCGCCGTCTGCTTCCGATCGTCGCCGCCACGAGCGGCCTGGCGATCGGCATCGCAGGCGTCGGCCTCTCATCCCTGCCGGCGGCCGCCGGCCCTGCGTCCGGCGTTCCCCACGCCAGTGCGGCCGCCGGCAGTGCCCACACCGTCACGCTGATCACCGGCGATCGCGTCACGGTCACCGACCTCTCCGACGGTACGCACACCGTCTCCGTCGACACCGCCGTCGACGGAGCCGGCGTGCAGACCTTCGAGACTGGGGGCGACCTGCACGTCGTCCCGCAGGGTGCGATGCCCTACCTCGCGTCGGGAGCGCTCGACGGCGACCTGTTCAACGTGACGAAGCTCATCGAGTTCGGCTACGACGACGCGTCGGTCGATGCGACCCCCGTCATCGTCGAGCAGGACGGCGCAGCCGCCCGCACGTTCGCCGCGCCCGTGCCCGGCCTCGAGGTGCGGGCGCAGCTCGAGAGCATCGGCGGGGCCGCGGCGACGCTCGGGCACGACGACGCGGCATCGGCGTGGCAGGCGCTCACCGCGCCGAGCGGGGCGGCCGCCCGCAGCACCTCGGCGGCGCCGTCGCTCGCCGACGGCATCGAGACCATCCACCTCGACGGCAAGGTGAAGGCGTCGCTCGATTCGAGCGTGCCCTTCATCGATGCCCCCGAGGCCTGGGCCGAGGGGTACACGGGCGACGGCGTCACGGTCGCGGTGCTCGACACCGGCTACGACGACACCCACCCCGACCTCGCGGGTCGCGTGCTTCCCGCGTCGAAGAGCTTCGTGCCCGACTCGGACGTCGCGACCGACGTCAACGGGCACGGCACCCACGTCGCCTCGACCATCGCGGGCAACGGCGCCGCGAGCGGCGGCACCCACCGCGGCGTGGCCGACGGCGCCGACCTGCTCGTCGGCAAGGTGCTCGGCGACGACGGCTACGGCCAGGACTCGTGGATCATCGAGGCGATGGAGTGGGCCGGGCAGAACGCCCCGATCGTCTCGATGAGCCTCGGCTCGATGGAGGCCTCGGACGGCGAGGACCTCATGGCCGAGTCGCTCAACCGCATCGCGGACGAGACCGGCGCGCTGTTCGTCGTCGCCGCAGGCAACGCCGGAGCGGCCGAGACGATCGGTGCCCCCGGCTCCGCCGCCGAGGCGCTCACGGTGGGGTCGGTCGACGACCCGTCGGGCGACCTGTCGTGGTTCTCGAGCCAGGGGCCGCTCACGCGCTCGGGTGCGCTGAAGCCCGACGTGACCGGCCCCGGCAGCGACGTCACCGCCGCCCGATCGGCCGACAGCGCCGGCTCGGGCGACTACGTCGCCATGAGCGGCACCTCGATGGCGACCCCGCACGTCGCCGGCGCTGCGGCGATCATCAAGCAGCGGCATCCCGAGTACACCGCCGACCAGCTGAAGGCGGCGCTCGCGAGCACCGCGGTCGACCACGGCCAGACGCCGTACCAGGGCGGAGCGGGCGTCATCGACGTCGACGCCGCCCTCGACGCCCCGGTGATCGCCGCCGGCTCGGGCGACTTCGGCATGCTCCGCTGGGGCGAGGAGCCGACGCCCGTCGAGCGCACGGTCGAGTACACGAACCGCACCGACGCGGAGATCACGGTCGCGCTCGAGGCGACGCTGAACGACACGACCCCCGGCGGCGGAGTCGACCCGGGCCCGCTCTCGGCGGGCATCGCGTTCGACGCCCTGACCCTCGACGTCGCGTCGCTCACGATCCCGGCGGGTGAGACCCGCTCGGCGACCATGACGGTCGACCCGGCCGTGGTTCCCGCGGGAAGCCAGCTGTCGGGCGCGCTCGTCGGCACGGTCGACGGCCAGCCGGTCACCCGCACGGCGCTCGGCACGATCGCCGAGGCGGAGCGCTACGACCTCACCATCACGGCGACCGACTTCGACGGCGAGCCGACGGCGACCTACGCGTACCTCTGGAACCCCGCCACGCAGTTCGCAGAGCCCGTGTGGGTCGACGGTGAGACGACGCTGCGCATCCTGAAGGGCGACTACACGCTGATGTCGTTCATGGAGCTGCAGCGCACGCCCGACACGCTCGCGAGCGTCATGGTCGGCGAGCCGACGCTGCACCTCGACGAGGACAGCACCGTCGCGCTCGACGCGCGCACGACCGAGCAGGTCACGCTCGACGTCGGCGAAGACGGGCTCGACCCGGTGTTCCGGCGCATGGACATGAAGGTCGACGACTTCCTCGCGAGCGCGATGATGCCGATCTGGACCGACGAGATGTGGGCGCAGCCGATGACGGTCGACGACGCCGACTTCGACTTCACGACCCGGTGGCGCCTGCAGAAGCCGTTCCTCGAGGTCACCGCGGGCAAGCACCAGCTCGACGTGATCGTGCCCGGCGGTTCCGCCCTGCTCGACGGCTCGCTGAAGGCCACGGCGGTCGACGCCGGCACCGGCACGCCGGAGGAGCTCGCCGCAGCGGGTGCGGCCGGCAAGGTCGCCGTCGTCACGCGCACCGCCGAGCGCTCGGCCTCGCAGCAGGCTGCCGACGCGGCCGCCGCCGGAGTGAAGCTGCTCCTTCTCGCGAACGACCAGGACGCCGAGTTCAACGCGTGGGTCGGTTCCGAGACGGACTTCTCGGACGTCGCGATCCCCGTCGCGACCATCAGCGGCATCGAGGGCCGCGAGCTCGTCGCCCGGATCGCGAAGAACAAGAAGCTGACGGTCTCGGCGAACGGGACGCACTACTCGGACGTCGTCTACGACATCGCGGAGTACGGCGACGGCGAGATCCCGTCGGACCTCGCGTACACGCACTCGAAGAAGGACCTCGCCCGTATCGACACCCGCTTCCACGGACAGCAGGAGGAGCTCGCGGAGTTCCGCTACGACTTCGTGCCCGGTGCCCAGTACGGCAGCGGTTTCCCGATGATCGCCCAGCGCGGCATGGATCGCACCGAGTGGGTCAACACCGAAGGACTGCGCTGGAACCAGTGGGTCGCCGTCAGCTCGGTGCTGTGGGAGATCCGCGACATCCAGCACACCTACGAGCCCGGCGAACGCACGTCGGCCGAGTACTTCGGCGGCATCGTTCGCCCGTACGTGGCGACCGGGTTCTGGGTGCCGTACCGCGTCTCGGATTACGCGCAGATCAACGTGCCCAGCTGGGCCGACGGCGGCAGCGCCGATCGCACGGGCACCTTCGACACCTGGGTGGAGCCCTCGACCGTGAAGCAGACGACCGACGTGTACTTCGACGGCGAACTGGTCAAGCAGGCCGAGCATCAGGGCGTGAACGTCTACGACCTGCCCGACGGCGAGCAGCAGATCCGCGTGGTGAGCACCGCGACCCACGACGGCTCGCACCTCGAGGGCTCGACGAAGACGGTGAGCGACTGGACGTTCACCTCGGAGGGCAAGCTCGGCGACTGGACCAACCGGCTGCTGCCGATGATCCAGGCGTACTACGACCTCGACGTGAACGCCGCGAACGAGGCCGGCGACGGTCGCCGCAAGGGCACCGGCATCGCGCTCGGCCTCGAGCTCGGCCACGTCGCGGGCTCCGCGCCGGCCGGCGCGATCACCGAGGCGACGCTCGAGGCCCGCGCCGCCGGCGGCGACTGGGTCGAGGTCGCGCTGCAGCCCGCGAAGACCGATGCCCCGACGGGTGCGGTCGAGGGCGACGGCGACGTCTTCGTGAAGAGCCGCGCCTGGGTGAGCGGCTACGCCGCGAAGGTGCCGGTCGCCGACAAGGGCGGCTGGGTCGACCTGCGGGTGACGGCGAAGGATGCCGCGGGCAACACCTTCTCGCAGGAGATCGACCGCGCGTTCGAGGCCGCGCCCGCGAAGGGCGTTCGCTGAACTCACTCC